>JBOGGR010000372.1:0-6487 GCA_050744025.1 Acidimicrobiales bacterium | reverse complement strand
CCCGGGGCCGCATCCCCGGGGCCGCATCCCCGGGGCCGCATCCCCGGGATGCCGCCCCGGGGGGCCGCATGCGTCTTGCCGCCCGGGCTCCCGAGGCGGAGACTGGAGTCCATGGGAGCCCACGCTGACCTGTTGGCCCGGCACCGCCGGGTGATGCCGTCCTGGCTGTCGCTCTACTACGACGAGCCCATCGAGCTGGTGGAAGGCCACGGGTGCCGGGCCACCGACGCCGAGGGGCGGGAGTACCTCGACTTCTTCGGCGGGATCCTCACGACCATGACCGGCTACGGGGTGCCCGAGGTGGTGAAGGCGATCCAGGACCAGGCAGCCCGGATGCTGCACACCTCGACCCTCTACCTCATAGAGCCCATGGTCGAGCTGGCCGAGCGGATCGCCGAGCGCTCGGGCATCCCGGGCGCCAAGGTCTTCTTCGTCAGCTCGGGGACAGAGGCGACCGACGCAGCCCTCCTCCTCGCCTGCTCGGCCCGCCGCTCCAACGAGGTCCTGGCCCTGAGGGCCAGCTACCACGGCCGCTCGTTCACAGCCATGTCCGTGACCGGCAACCGGTCCTGGTCGGCCTCCAGCCTCTCGCCCCTCAGCGTGAGCTATGTCCACAGCGGCTACCGCTATCGCAGCCCCTTCGGGCACCTGCCCGACGCCGAGTTCACCGCCGCCTGCGTCGAGGACCTGCGCAACGTGATCGAGACCACCACCTCGGGGGACGTCGCCTGCTTCATCGCCGAGCCGATCCAGGGGGTCGGCGGGTTCGTCACGCCCCCCGACGGCTTCTTCGGGGCAATGAAGGAAGTGCTGGACGAGCACGGCATCCCCTTCGTCTCCGACGAGGTGCAGACCGGCTGGGGTCGCACCGGCGACCACTTCTGGGGCTACCAGGCCCACGGGATCGTGCCCGACCTCATGACCTTCGCCAAGGGCCTCGGCAACGGCCTGGCCATCGGGGGCGTGGTGGGACGGCCCGAGCTGCTCGACGCCGTGCCCGCCAACTCCATCTCCACCTTCGGCGGCAACCCCCTCGCCTGTGCCGGGGCCCTGGCCAACCTGGCCTACCTGGAGGCCCACGACCTCCAGGCCAACGCCCGGCGGGTCGGGGGCCGCATCATGGGGCGCCTGGCCGAGCTGGTGGGAAAGTGCGAGGTGGTGGGCGACGTCCGCGGCCGGGGGCTGATGATCGGCGTCGAGCTGGTGGAGCCGGGCGGGAAGGTCCCCGACGCCAGGGCGGCCAGCTTCGTCCTGGAGGAGGCCCGTCGCCGGGGGCTGCTGGTCGGCAAGGGCGGCCTCTACGGCAACGCCCTGCGCATCGCCCCGCCCCTCTCCATCACGGAGGCCGAGGCCGACGAGGGGACCGACATCCTGGTGGCCGCCCTAGAGGCGGCCGCCGGCCAGCCCGAGGCGGGCTCAGCGTGACCGGCCCGGGAGGCCGGTCGGCCAGTGGAGCCGGCCCGGGAGGCCGATCGGCCCCGGCTGTCGCGCCCATGGCCCGGATCACCCACTGGATCGACAACAAGCCCTGGGGAGGCACCCCGTCACGGACCGGCGACGTCCACGACCCGGCGACCGGGGCGGTCACCGCCAAGGTGGACTTCGCCACGGCGGCCGAGGTGGACGAGGCGGTGTCGGCCGCCGATCGGGCCTTCGCCACGTGGCGCCACGTCACCCTCAGCAGGCGGGTCGAGCTCCTGTTCTCGTTCCGCGACCTGCTGGCCCGGGCACGGGGCGAGCTGGCCGAGATCATATCGGCCGAGCACGGCAAGACCAGGGCCGATGCTCGGGGCGAGGTCGAAAGGGGCCTCGACGTGGTGGAGTTCGCCTGCGGCATCCCCCACCTCTTGAAGGGGGACCTGTCGGAGAACGTCTCGACCGACCTCGACTGCTGGTCCATCCGCCAGCCGCTCGGCGTGGTCGCCGGCGTCACCCCGTTCAACTTCCCGGCCATGGTGCCGCTGTGGATGTTCCCGATGGCGATCGCCTGCGGCAACTGCTTCGTCCTCAAGCCGTCGGAGAAGGACCCCTCGGCCTCGGTCCGCCTGGCCGAGCTCCTGGCCGAGGCCGGGCTCCCCGAGGGAGTGCTCAACGTCGTGCACGGCGGGGAGGAGGCGGTCGGGGCGCTGCTCGACCACCCGCGGGTGGCGGCGGTGAGCTTCGTGGGGAGCACCCCGGTGGCGAGGTCCATCTACGAGCGGGCCACGAGGGCGGGGAAGCGGGCCCAGGCTCTCGGCGGCGCCAAGAATCACATGGTCGTGCTCCCGGATGCCGACCTGGACCTGGCCGCCGATGCAGCGGTCAGCGCAGGCTACGGGTCGGCCGGGGAGCGTTGCATGGCCATCTCCACCGTCGTCGCGGTCGGCAGCGTGGCCGACGCCCTCGTGGAGCGCATCGCGGAGCGTGTCGGCGCCCTTCGGGTGGGGCCCGGCGGCGATCCCGAGGCGCAGATGGGCCCGCTCGTCACCAGGGCCCACCGGGACCGGGTCGCCGGGTACCTGGAGGCCGGCGTGGCCGCCGGCGCCCGCCTGGCTGTCGACGGCCGCCGCCACGCCGTGCCCGAAGGGGACGGCTACTGGCTCGGCCCAAGCCTGCTCGACCACGTGACCCCGGAGATGTCGGTCTACACCGACGAGATCTTCGGCCCGGTGCTGGTCGTCCTGCGGGCGGCCAGCTACGACGAGGCCCTCGCCCTCGTCAACGCCAACCCCTACGGCAACGGCACTGCCATCTTCACGAACGACGGCGGCGCCGCCCGCCGCTTCCAGCACGAGGTCGAGGTGGGGATGGTGGGGGTGAACGTCCCCATCCCCGTCCCCATGGCGTACTACTCCTTCGCTGGCTGGAAGGACTCCCTCTTCGGCGACGCCGGCGTCTACGGCGCCGACGCCGTGCGCTTCTACACGAGGGTGAAGGCCGTCACCAGCCGCTGGCCCGACCCGAGCCACGGCGGGGTCAACCTCGGCTTCCCCGTGAGCACGTAGGGCGGGCGGCAGCGCCGGCCGGGGCCGGCCCCGCCACCCGCCAGCCGCCGCCCGCCACACCTGCCGCCCTATCCTGGGCCCGGTGAGCCGCAAGTTCTGGATCCGCACGTTCGGCTGCCAGATGAACGAGCACGACTCCGAGCGACTGGCCGGCGTGCTGGAGGCCGAGGGCATGGAGCCGGCGGCGGCGCTCGAGGACGCAGACGTCGTCGTCCTAAACACCTGCTGCATCCGGGAGAACGCCGACAACAAGCTGTACGGCCACCTCGGCCACCTCAAGTCCGTCCAGGCGGCCAAGCCCGGCCTCCAGATCGCCGTCGCCGGGTGCCTGGCCCAGAAGGACCGGGAGCTGATCCAGCGCCGCGCCCCCCACGTGGACGCCGTGTGGGGCACCCACAACGTCGGCCGGGCCGGCGAGCTCCTGCGCCAGGCTGCCGCCGGCGGGCCGGTCATCGAGATCCTGGACGCCCCGGCCGACGACACAGGCTTCCCCTCGGCCCTCCCGGTGCGCCGCAACGTCGCCCACGCTGCCTGGGTGACGATCCAGGTCGGGTGCGACAACTCCTGCGCGTTCTGCATTGTCCCGGCCGTGCGGGGCAAGGAGGTGAGCCGCCCCTTCGGCGAGGTGGTGGCGGAGGTGGAGGCCCTGGCCCGGACCGGCGTGGTCGAGGTCACGCTCCTCGGCCAGAACGTCAACTCCTACGGCCGCGACATCACGCTGTCCCTCAGAGGAGAAATGGCCGCCAGTGCCCCTCTCGCCCCGCGCCCCCTCTCGCCCGCCGACCCTGCCTGGCGGGCCGGGCCGGCGTGGGTGGGCACGGGGGCCCGGCGCGCCCAACCCCTTTTCTCCGATCTCCTTCGAGCGGTGGGAGAAGTTGAAGGGATTCGCCGGGTCCGCTTCACGAGCCCCCATCCGAAGGACCTGCGGCCGGAGACCATCGCCGCCATGGCCGAGACGCCGGCGGTGTGCGAGCAGCTCCACCTGCCCCTCCAGGCCGGCAGCGACGCCACGCTGGCCGCCATGCGCCGGGGGTACACCGCCGGGCGCTACCTGGAGCGCCTCGCCGCCGCCCGGGCCGCCATCCCGGGGCTGGCCGTCACGACCGACCTGATCGTCGGCTTCCCCGGGGAGAGCGAGGCGGACTTCGAGCGCACGCTCGAGGTGGTGGCCGAGGCCGGCTACGACAGCGCCTACACGTTCATCTTCTCGCCCCGGCCAGGCACACGGGCCGCGAGCATGACCGGGTCGTTCGTGGCGGCCGACGTGGTGGCCGACCGCTTCGCCCGGCTCGAGGTCGTGGTCGAGCGGTCGGCTCTCGCCCGCCACCGGGCCCGGGTCGGTCTGGTGGAGGAGGTCCTGGTCGAGGGGCCGAGCAAGCGGGACCCGGCCGTGCTCTCTGGCCGCACCCGCCAGGGCAAGCTGGTCCACTTCCGGCCGGCGCCGTCTGTGGGCGCGGCGGGTGCCGGGAGCTTCGCCCGGGTCCGGGTCGCGTCGGCCGCGCCCCACCACCTGGGCGGCGAGCTGGTCGGCGTGGAGCCCGGTCTTGCTCCGGCGGGCCTGACCGGGGGCGTGAGGGTCCGCATCCCCGTGCGGGCCGGGTAGCCGCCGGGTCCCTCAGCCGACCAGGGCGTCGGGGAGAGGGGCGGCGTGGACGATCGACAGGGCCTGGACGGGGCGGGTCAGGCAGACGTAGAGCAGCCTGAGGCCCCGGGGGGCGTCCGCCAGGATGGCGGCCGGCTCCACCACCACCACGGCGTCGAGCTCGAGGCCTCGGGCCTCCACGGCCGCCAGCACCGTGACCGGGCGTGCCAGCCCGTCCCGCTCGGCGACGCCGTAGTCGACGCCGGCTGCGGCCAGGGCCCGGCTGGCCCCCCTCACGGCGGCTGCGGCCGTCACGACCCCGACCGAGCCGTAGGAGCGGCCCAGGCCGGCGGCCTGGGCCGCCGCCTCGGGGAGCAGCCCCGTGGGTCCCGTCCTCACGATCAGCGGCGACTGGCGCCCCCGGCGGACGGACTCGGTGGGCACGATGCCGGGGGCTGCCACCGCCAGCAGGCGGGAGGCGAGGTCGAGGACCTGGCCCGGGGCCCGGTAGCCGAGGGTCAGCTCCTCGAGGCGGTGGCCCTCCGGCGTCGGCAGGTGCTCGACCACCTCGTCCCAGCTGTCGTGGGCGAAGGCGCCCGTGCCCTGGGCGAGGTCCCCGAGCACGGTCATGGACCCCGCCGGGCAGCGCCGGGCCAGCATCCGCAGCTGCATGGGGGACAGGTCCTGGGCCTCGTCCACGACGACGTGGCCGTAGGTGCGCCCCACGCCGCCCAGCAGGGCCTCTGCCTCGTCGAGCAGCGGGATGTCGGCGACCGTCCACGAGCGGGCCCTGCGGGTCGCCGCCGCCGCCTCTGCCGCCGCCCCCGCCGCCCCCGCCGCCCCGTCCCGGCCCAGCAGGGCCGCCTGCTCATCCGGCGTGAGCACGCCGGCTGCCGCCCTTGCCAGGCGGACCGGGCTGTCGAGGAGGTCGCGCACGAGGGACTTCGCCGAGACGGCCGGCCACAGCCGGTCGAGGGCGGCCCGGAAGCCCGGATCGGCTCGCAGGGCCCTGGCCACGCCGGCCGGCTCGACCGATCCGAGCAGCGCCGGCTCCTGCACTGCCCGGCGGTAGGCCATGCTGACCAGCCGGTCCCGCAGGGCGGCCCGGCCGGCCTGGTAGGGGGCCTGGCGGCTGGCCAGGGCGCCGGCGGCTGCGTTGACGTCCGCGGCCGCCAGGACCAGGCGGGTCAGCCGGTAGGAGAGGACGACGTCCTCCTCCACCGTCCCCCGGCGGCCGGCCAGGGCCTGCACGAGGACAGCGGCCATGCGCACGTCCCCCTTGACCAGCTCCGCTCCGGGGGCCTCGGGCCCTGGCGCCCGGACCCCCGGCACCAGGTCGGCCAGCGTCGTCTGCAGCACCGCCTCCTCGCCGAGCGACGGGAGGACCATGGAGATGTAGCGCAGGAACGTGCGGTTCGGGCCGACGACGAGCACGCTCGACCGGGCCAGCTCGGGATGGGCGTACAGGAGGTAGGCGGCACGGTGGAGCCCGATCGCGGTCTTGCCGGTCCCGGGGCCGCCCTGCACCGCGAGCACCCCTGGGAGGGGGGAGCGGATCACCTCGTCCTGCTCGACCTGGATGGTCGCCACGATGTCGAGCATCTCCCCGGCCCGGGAGCGCTCCAGCTCGGCCAGGAGGGCGTCACCGCCCCGGAGGCGCGGGTCGCCGTCGCTCCCGGCGCCCTCCCCGAAACGGTCGTCGGCGAGGGACACCACCTGCCTCCCGTCCACGAGGAACTGCCGACGGCGGACCAGTCCCATGGGGTCGTTCGGCCGGGCCCGGTAGAAGGGGACGGCCACGGGCGCCCGCCACTCCACGACCACCGGGTCCCCGGCGCCGTCCTCCACGTGGCGGCGGCCGATGTACCAGGTCTCTGCGGCTCCGCCCGGGCGGGCCGTGTCGATGCGGCCGAAGCAGAGG
>JBOGGR010000371.1:0-5192 GCA_050744025.1 Acidimicrobiales bacterium | reverse complement strand
GCCCCCCCCCGCCCTCCGGCCCCGGCGCCCCCCCGGGGTCCGGCCCCGGCGCCCCCCCGCCCTCCGGCCCCCCCCGGCCCGTCGACCCGGTCGCGGACCCGGTCGAGGCAGCCGAGGAGGCCAGCCTGCGGCCGCGCCGCCTGGAGGAGTTCGTGGGCCAGCGCCAGCTCAAGGAGCACCTGGGCATAGTGCTCGAGGCCGCGCGCCTGCGCGGACAGGCGGTCGACCACCTGCTCTTTGCCGGGCCGCCCGGCCTGGGCAAGACGACCATGGCCGCCATCGTGGCCGGGGAGATGGGGGCGGGGCTGCGAGTGACCTCGGGGCCGGCCCTCCTCCGGGGCGGGGACCTGGCCGCCATCCTCAACGACCTTCGCGACGGCGACGTCCTCTTCATCGACGAGATCCACCGTCTCAACCGCGCCGTGGAGGAGATCCTCTACCCGGCGATGGAGGACTTCCAGCTCGACATCGTGATCGGGAAGGGCCCCACCGCTCGCTCCCTCCGCCTGGACCTGCCCCGGTTCACCCTCGTCGGGGCCACTACCAGGACGGGGCTCGTCACGGGGCCGCTGCGGGACCGCTTCGGCCTGGTCGCCCGCCTGGACTACTACGCGCCGGACGAGCTGGAGGCCATCATCGGCCGGGCCGCCCGCATCCTCGGGGTGAGGATCGAGGACGGTGGGGCGGCCCGGATCGCCGGCCGGTCACGGGGGACGCCCCGGATCGCGAACAGGCTGCTGCGCCGGGTCCGCGACTTCGTGGAGGTCCGGGGAGCCGGCGTGGTCACCGCCGAGAGCGCTGCGGCCGGGCTCGACCTCTTCGGGGTGGACGAGCTGGGCCTGGACAAGGTGGACCGGGCCATCCTGGACACGCTGTGCCGGCGCTTCAGCGGGCGCCCGGTGGGCCTGTCCAGCCTGGCCGTGGCCGTGGGGGAGGAGCCGGACACGGTCGAGGACGCCTACGAGCCGTTCCTGCTCCAGCGGGGCCTGCTCCTGCGCACCACCCGGGGGCGGATGGCCACGCCGGCGGCCTGGCTCCACCTGGGGCTGACCCCCCCCGACACCGCCGCTCCCGCTCCAGGGCTGTTCGGCTGAGGTCCGTCGCGAAGCGGGCGGCCCGCGCGGGCGCCCCCGGCCCGGCCACGCGGGTTCCGTGCTCCAGGCTTCCCGCCCGCCTACCCCTCTCCGCGCCCACGCTTGCCGCCGCCGCCGGGGGCCGCTGTAGCCTCCCCGGGTGCGCGTTGGCATCTTGGGAGGGACGGGGCCGGCCGGCCGGAGCCTGGCGGTGCGGCTTGCCTCCGTGGGCGTGGACGTCACGATTGGCTCCCGCTCGGCCGAGCGGGCCAAGGAGGGGGCGGCCGAGCTGGCCGCTCTGTGGCCCGGCCGCGACCTCGCCCTGGACGGGGCCGGCAACGACGGCGCCGCCCAGGCCGACCTGGTGGTGGTGGCCACACCCTGGGACTCGGCCCCGGCCACGGCCGCCGCCGTCGCTCCTCACCTGGCCGGCAAGGTCGTCGTCTCGATGGCCAACGCCCTGGCCAAGGTGGGCAGGGAGCTCCAGCCTCTGGTGCCGCCGAGGGGGTCGGTGGCCGCTGCCGTCCAGGCCGAGGTTCCGGCCGCGCTGGTGGCCGGCGCCCTCCACCACGTCCCGGCCCGGGAGCTCGGGGACATCGACCACCCCGTCGAGAGTGACGTTCTCGTCTGCTCCGACCATCCCGAGGCGCTGGCTGCTGCCACTGAGCTGGTGGCCCGCATCCCCGGCCTGCGGCCCCTCGACGCCGGGAGCCTGGCCAATGCCTCCGCCATCGAGGCTTTCACTGCCGTGATCCTCAACCTCAACATGAGGTACAGGGTGAGGGCGGCGATCCGGATGATTGGCGTGGAGCCGGCCGCTTCGCCCGCCCCGGCCGCGCCCCCCGCCCCGGCCGCGCCCCCGGCCCCGCGACCCCCCACCTAGGTCCGAGGTCAGGACGTGCCCTCAGCGCCCATGAGGCTGCACGACACCGCCAGGCAGGCGGTCGTCCCGTTCGACCCCGGGCCGGTCGTGACCCTCTACACCTGCGGCATCACGCCTTACGATGCGGCCCACCTGGGGCATGCCGCCACGTACCTGGCCTTCGACGTGCTCCAGCGGCGCCTCCGGGACCGCGGCCACGAGACGCGCTGCGTGCGCAACGTCACCGACGTGGACGACGACATCCTGCGCAAGGCGAGGGAGATGGGGGTCCACTTCCTCGACCTCGCTGCCGAGGAGATGGGCCGGTTCGACGCCGACATGCGCGCCCTCGGCCTGCTCCCCCCCTACCGCGAGCCCCGGGCCACCTCGGCCATCCCCGACATCCTTTCGATCATCGCCAAGGTGCTCGACGCCGGCCACGCATACCGCGCCGGCGGGGGGGTCTACTTCAGCGTGGCCGCCGATCCACGATTCGGCCGCATCAGCCACTACAGCCGGGAGGAGATGCTCCGCCTGGCCGCCGAGCGGGGCGGCAACCCGGGCGACCCCCACAAACAAGACCCCCTCGACTTCGTCCTGTGGCAGCCTTCGGCCCCCGACGAGCCGTCCTGGGACTCCCGCTGGGGCCCGGGCCGGCCCGGCTGGCACGTCGAGTGCTCGGCCCTCGCGCTGCGGGAGCTCGGCACGACCATCGACATCCACGGCGGCGGCGACGACCTCGTCTTCCCCCACCACGAGTGCGAGGCCGCCCAGTCCGAGGCGGCCACCGGCGAGCCCTTCGTGCGCCACTGGATGCACGCCGGGATGGTCCGCCTCGGCGGCGAGAAGATGTCCAAGTCCCTCGGCAACCTGGCCTTCGTCAGCGACCTCCTGAAGGACTGGGACCCGCCCGCCATCCGCCTCGCCATCCTCGACCACCACTACCGAAGCTCGTGGGAGTGGGACGACGCCCTCGCGCCCGCGGCGGCGGCCCGCTTGGAGAAATGGCACCTGGACGCGCCGGGCCGTGGCGCCCTCGAGCGCGTGCGCGTCCACCTCGACGACGACCTCGACGTGCCTTCGGCCCTGGTGGCCATCGACGAGGCGGCCGCGGCCGGCGAGGGAGTGACCGAGGCGGCCGCCCTGCTCGGCATCGTCGCCTCCTGAGCTCGCCGGTTACGCTCGCCCGGTGATGGCCGACCAGATCACCGTGAGGTTGCCCGACGGCTCCGAGCGCATCCTTGGGGCCGGCGCCACCGCCCTGGACCTGGCCGAGGCGGTCGGGCGCCGCCTGGCCCGTGAGGCGGTGGCGGCGGTGGTCGACGGGGCCGAGGTAGACCTCGGGCACCGGCTCGCCGACGGGGCGCAGGTGTCGATCGTCACCACCGACTCCGAGGCGGGGCGCAGCGTGCTGCGTCACTCGACGGCCCACGTGCTGGCCCAGGCCGTGGTCGACCTGTGGCCGGGCGCCCACTTCGCGATCGGCCCGGCCATCGACGACGGCTTCTACTACGACTTCGAGCTGCCGGGCGGGGCCCGGTTCGCCGAGGAGGACCTGGTGCGGATCGAGGCCAGGATGCGGGAGATCGTGGCCGAGGCCCAGCCCTTCGTGCGAGAGGAGCACACGATCGAGGAGGGCCTTGCCCTCTTCGCCGACCAGCCATACAAGGCCGAGATCATCGAGGGGGTGGCCCATCCCGCAGGCGGCGGCCATCCGGGCGTGGCGGGGGCCGAGCCCGGCCTGGCGACCCAGGACCACGGCGAGGGGGCGGCCGGCGACGGGGTCAGCGCCTACCGCAACACCCCCGGCTTCGTCGACCTGTGCCGGGGCCCCCACGTCCCGTCGACCGACCGCCTGGGCGCCTTCAAGCTCATGCGTGTCGCCGGCGCATACTGGCGGGGAGACGAGCGCCGGCCCCAGCTCCAGCGCATCTACGGCACGGCCTGGGAGTCCGACGCCGCCCTGGCCTCCCACCTCCGCCACCTGGAGGAGGCCGAGCGCCGGGACCACCGGCGTCTCGGGGTCGAGCTCGACCTCTTCCACTTCCCGGCCGAGATCGGGCCCGGCCTGGCCGTGTTCCATCCCCGTGGCGGGCTGGTCCGCAGGGTCATGGAGGACTACGCCCGGGCCGAGCACGAGGCCGGCGGCTACGAGCTCGTGTACACGCCGCACCTGGCGAAGGCCGGCCTCTTCGAGACCTCCGGCCACCTGGAATGGTTCGCGGACGCCATGTACCCGGCCATGGAGATGGAGGGCACCTCGTACCACCTGAAGCCGATGAACTGCCCCATGCACATCCTCCTCTACAAGGCACAGGCCCGGTCGTACCGGGAGCTGCCGCTGCGTCTCTTCGAGCTGGGCACCGTGTACCGCTTCGAGCGCTCGGGGGTCCTGCACGGGCTGCTGCGGGCGCGGGGCTTCACCCAGGACGACGCCCACATCTTCTGCACCCCCGAGCAGCTGGGCGGCGAGCTGGCCAGCCTCGTGGAGTTCGTGCTGCGGCTGCTGCGCACGTTCGGCTTCACCGAGCTCGAGGCCGACCTGTCCACCCGGCCGGACAGGTTCGTGGGCGAGGTCGAGAGCTGGGACGTCGCCGAGGCGGCCCTGGCCGGTGCCCTCGACTCGGCGGGCCTCGGCTACCACGTGGCCGAGGGGGAGGGGGCCTTCTACGCCCCCAAGATCGACGTACACGTGCGCGACGCCATCGGGCGGCGGTGGCAGATGTCGACGCTGCAGGTGGACTTCCAGGAGCCGGCGCGCTTCGACATGTCGTACACGGGCGCCGACAACGGGAGGCACCAGCCGTTCATGATCCACCGGGCTCTGTTCGGCTCCATCGAGCGCTTCTTCGGGGTCCTGCTCGAGCACTACGCCGGGGCCCTGCCCACATGGCTGTCGCCGGTCCAGGCCCGGGTCCTGCCGGTGCGAGATGCCCATGACGACTACGCCGCCTCCGTCGCAGGGCGCCTCCGGGCCGAGGGGCTGCGCGCCGACACGGCGGTAGCGGACGAGCCACTGGGCGCCCGGGTTCGCAGGGCCAAGCTGGAGAAGATCCCTTACGTGCTGGTCGTGGGGGAGGACGACGTGGCGGCCGGGACGGTAGGGGTGAACGCCAGGGGCAGCGAAGCGCCCGAGCGGGGGGTCCCCCTCGACGATCTGGTCTCCCGGGTGGTGGGCGAGGTCGCCGAGCGTCGCGCCGCGCCTGTTCCCGGCCCGGGGGCTGGCGCCCGCCCCGGCCCCGGCTCGGGGTCTGGCG
>JBOGGR010000370.1:0-2898 GCA_050744025.1 Acidimicrobiales bacterium | reverse complement strand
GGCCCCGGCCACCAGCGGCCGCATCGGACCGGGGACGAGGGGAGGCGGGGCCAACGCCGGGCGGCGCCGGAGCCGGCGGCCTGGCGGCAGGCTGAGCCTCGGCCACCGAGGGTGCCGGCTCCTCTGTGGGGCGGCGCACGCCGAGGCTGTCCGCCTTGCGGCGGACGCGGTCGGCCTGGGCCTCCTCGATGCTCGAGGAATGGCTCTTCACCCCGATACCCAGCGTGAGCGCGAGGTCGAGTGCCTCCTTGTTGCTCACGCCGAGCTCCCGAGCGAGCTCGTAGACACGAATCTTCTTCGCCAACTGCTGCTTCAGTCCTCTCTCATGGTCTCGTCCCCAGCCCTTCATCCTCCCACACCTGGCCGGTGACGAGCTCCGCCCTCAGGCGGTGGACCGCCTCCGGCTCCACCGGGCCCCGCAAGGCCCGGGAGAACGCGCCCCGGCGCTCGGCTGCCGCCACGCACGCGGCCGAGCCCGGACACAGCCAGGCGCCGCGGCCCGGCAGGTGCCTGCCTACCTCCAGCCGGTCGGCCTGGAGACGGACGACCCGCACCAGGCCGGCCGCCGGCGCCACCCGGCGACAGCCGATGCAGGTCCGCTGGGGGGCTATGCCGGACCCTCGGCCGGGGCCGCACCTTCGGCGGCCCGGGGGGGGCCGCCCGGCTCGGCCTCGGCCGGGGCAGGACCCTCGGCTGTCGCCTCCGGCCCGGGCGCACCGCCTTCCACGGGTGCCTCGGCAGGTGCCTCTGCGGCTGCTCCGGCTGGTGCCCCTGCTGGTGCTTCCGCGGCTGCCCCGGCTGGTGCCTCGGCGGCTGCCCCGGCTGGTCCCTCGGCGGCCTCGCCGAGGGACCACGCCTCGGCCGACACCTCCTCGCCGCCCTCGGCCGGGCGCCAGACCATCTCCCCCGACTCGCTCTGCACCCACTCGCCCTCGGCCCAGTCCTGGTTGGCGTAGGCCTCCTCCTCGGCCAGCTGGGTCTCGCTCTTGATGTCGATGCGCCAGCCGGTGAGGCGAGCGGCCAGGCGGGCGTTCTGGCCCTCCTTCCCGATGGCCAGGGACAGCTGGAAGTCGTGGACGACGACGGTGGCCGTCCCCGTCTCGTCGTCCAGGCGGACCTCCTTCACCTTCGCCGGCTGGAGGGCCCGCTGCACGAACTCGGCCGGCTCGTCGGAGTACGGGACGATGTCGACCTTCTCCCCCCTCAGCTCGTTGGTGACCATGCGCACCCGCGCCCCCCGGGCCCCCACGCACGCGCCGACCGGGTCGACGTTGGGGTCGTTGGACCACACCGCGATCTTCGTCCGGTGGCCGGGCTCCCGGGCCGCCGCCTTGATCTCCACCACCCCGCTGCTGATCTCGGGGACCTCCAACTCGAAGAGCCGCTTGATCAGGCCCGGATGGGTGCGGCTGACCACGATCTGGGGCCCCTTGGAGGTGCGGCGGACCTCGACGATGTACGCCTTGAGGCGGGCGTTGTGCTCGTAGCGCTCGTAGGGGACCTGCTCGGCCTGGGGCATGAGGGCCTCGACCTTGCCGAGGTCGAGGAGCGTGTAGCGGTTGTCGCTCTGCTGGATGATGCCGGTGACGATGTCGCCCTCCCGGCCGGCGTACTCCTCGTACTTGAGGTCCCGCTCCGCCTCTCGGATGCGCTGGAGGATGACCTGCTTGGCGGTCTGGGCGGCGATGCGGCCGAAGTCGTCGGGCGTGTCGTCCCACTCCCGCACGACGTTGCCGTCCTCGTCCAGCTCCTGGCCGTAGACCCGGATCTCCCCCGAGTCGGGGTCGACGGTGACGACCGCCTCCTCCGCGGCCGTGGGCAGACGCTTGTACGCGGCCACCAGGGCGTTGGCCAGGGCCTTGAGGAGCGTGTCGACCGAGATCCCCTTCTCCTTGGCGATCTGCTGGAGGGCCTCCAGGAACTCGAAGTTCGTCTTGCTCATGAGGTGATCGCCTTCTTCGTGGAGGGCTCTTCGGATGCAGAATGAGCCTTGTCGCGCCCGACGCCGGTGGGCCACTCCCGCCGGCTCCCCCCCCTCTCCCGGTGCGGCGGCCCGGCTCGGCCGGGGGCGGCTCCCGGGCCCCACTCGAACACGGTCCGCGCCTCTTCGATGTCCGCGTACTGGATGCGCCGCCCGGCCTCGTCACCGGGACTGGCGACCGTGACCCCGGTGTCGTCGGCCGCCGCCAGCCGGCCGCTCACGCGTCGCTCCCCGGGCACCCCGGGCCTGGTCTTGACGCTCACCGCCGCCCCCACGAACCGCCGGAAGTGCTCGGGGGTGCGCAGGGCCCGCTCCAGCCCAGGGCTCGAGACCTCCAGGGTGTAGCGCCCGGGCACGGGGTCGTGGCGGTCGAGGGCCGCCGACACAAGGCGGTTCGCCCCGGCCAGGGTGTCCAGGTCGATCCCGCCCGGCCGGTCGAGGGTGACGCGGACCATGCCGGCCTTGACCTCGACGTCGACGATCTCGGGGTCGCCGAGCCCCGCGCCGCCCTCGACAAGGGCGGCCCGGACCACGTCTTCGATCGTCGTCGTGGCCACCGGCACCTCCCTTCCTCGTCAAGGACCACTCGCGCGAAACAAAAGCGTGGGCAAACCGCCCACGCTCCACCACAACGCATCACCACAGCAGCTCTGTGCTGAACGGCCCCAGAAGTATAGCGGGGGGCCTGGCAGCCCAGCCGGGCCGAAGATCCCGAGCCGACCCCCCCGGTCCCCGGTACAGTCGGGAGGTCGTGACTTCTCTGACGGCTGAAGCCGCCAGCTTCTTCTCACGCAGCTTGGTCGGCTGCGAGAAGGGCCAGTCCAGCCCGGAGGATGTTGCGGGCGGCGTGCTCGTCGGCGTGGGCTCGGTGCCCGCAGGACCGACATCGGAACGCCGCCTGGCTGACACGGTTCTCC
>JBOGGR010000369.1:0-3442 GCA_050744025.1 Acidimicrobiales bacterium | reverse complement strand
CGGCAGGCGAGGCCCCGCCTCGGGCGGCGGCCCAGGGAGGGTAGGCACGCCAGCGGCACGGCCGGCGGCGGGATCGCGGGCATCGGAGCCCGCGGCGGGGTGGCCCCCCCGCCGCACGGGGAAGCCTGGAGTGAGGGAGTCGCTGCCTCACGAGCGGGTTCGCTTCGCCCACAACTCGGAGCGCCAGTTCGCCGAGCTCCTCGACTTCTACGGCGTGGCATGGGAGTACGAGCCCGTGGAGTTCGTCCTGGAGCGCAACCGCAACGGCGAGCCGGTAGCGGGCTTTCGCCCCGACTTCTACCTGCCGGCCTACGACCTGTTCATCGAGATCACCACCCTCAACCAGAAGCTGGTGACCAAGAAGAACCGCAAGGTCCGTCGCCTGCGTGACCTCCATCCGGAGGTGAAGGTCAAGGTGCTCTACCAGCGGGACTATCAGAGCCTGCTGGTCAAGTACGGGCTGGAGGACCCGGGCCCGGCCGGCGCCCCTCCCGCCCGGGCCCGCCCCGGCCCGGCCGGCTCCCACGTCCCAGCCCGGCTCGCCGCCGTGCCGGAGGACCCGGCCGAGGAGGTAAGGCTCTTGGTGGACGAGGAACCGGACGAGTAGGGGTGCCTTTCCGCAGTTCCCCCCTGGCGGCCTCCCACGTCGCCCTGGGTGCCAAGATGGTCGACTTCGGCGGCTGGGAGATGCCGCTCGCCTACCCGTCCGGGACCGTCGCCGAGCACCTGGCGTGCCGCCGGGGAGCCGTTGCCTTCGACGTCAGCCACCTCGGGACGGTGCGAGTGGAGGGGGACGGCGCCCTCGGCCTGCTCCAGGGAGCCCTCACCAACGACCTCGGCCGGATCGGGCCGGGCCGAGCGCAGTACACCCACCTGCTGGACCCGGAGGACGGGTCGGTCCTCGACGACCTGATCGTGTGGTGGGTGACCCCCACCCGCTTCGACGTCATGCCCAACGCCTCCAACACCGACCGGGTCCGCGACGCCATCGGCGGACGGGATGTGACGGCCGGGCGCGCCGTGATCGCCGTGCAGGGCCCGGCCGCCCGGGAGCGCCTCGGCCGGGTGGCACCGGAGGCGGCCGCCGTGCCCCACTTCGGCATCGTGTCCTTCACCTGGGAGGGCCAGCCGGCCGTGGCCGCCGGGACCGGCTACACCGGCGAGGACGGGGTGGAGTGCGCCGTGCCCGCCGAGGCCGCCGGGTCGTTCTGGTCGGCGGTGCTGGAGGAGGAGGTCCTGCCGGCGGGCCTGGGGGCCAGGGACACCCTGCGCCTGGAGGCCGGCCTCCCCCTGCACGGCCACGAGCTGGGGCCTGGCATCACCCCCCTCCAGGCGGGGCTCTCCTGGGTGGTGGGCTGGTCCAAGGGGGACTTCCGGGGCCGGGGCGCCCTCCTTGCCGAGCGGGAGGCCGGCGTGGCCCGCCGACTGCGGGGACTCGTGATGGACGGCCGCCAGCCTCCCCGCCGCGGCCAGCAGGTGCTCGTCCAGGACCGCCCGGCGGGGGAGGTGACGTCGGGCAACTACTCGCCCGTGCTCGGCCGGGGCATCGCCCTGGCCTTCCTCCCGCCCGACCTGGAGATCGGGGCCGAGGTCGTGGTCGACGTCCGGGGCCGGCCCGCTCCGGCCACGGTCGTGAAGCCCCCCTTCGTCGGGCCCCGGGCGTCGTAGGCGGCACCCATCGACAGGCCCGGCCGGGTAGTGGTCCCCCGCCACCTCGAAGATCATCGGATGACCTCGACGCGGCACTGGATGCCAGGTGCCTGGGCCAGTCGCCGGTCGGTGGTGAGGAGGGCCGTCGCCCCGACCATCTCGGCGAGCGCCACATACGTGGCGTCGTAGGAGCTCAGGTTGTGGCGGAGGGCCCACATCCTCGGTCGCAGCCAGTCCGCCGGGTATCGCCCGAGGGCCAGACGGGTGAAGCCGTTCAAGGCCGAGGTGCCTTGCTCGTCGGTCAGGGCTCCCCGGAGAACGAGCTTCCGGAGGGCAGCAGTGACCTCACTGTCGATGAGGTGAGGAGCGACAAGCTCTTCGTCCCCGAGGCGGTCGGGATCCAAGCCGCTGGCGATCAGTTCGACGATGACGCCGGCATCCACGACCCTCAATCGCCACGTCCCTCGTGGATGGCGGCCAGGATGGCATTTCGGTCGACGTGCCCTCGAACCGCGGCCTGGGTCTCACGGATCACTCCGGCGTTGTCGTGCACCATCTGAGCCAGGGCAGCAAGATGCTCCAGCTCACGGAGCACGTACCTGGTCAACGAAAGGCCCTCGGCCCGGGCGGCATCGGCCAGCGCCTGGTGGACCTCCTCGGGGACGCCGCGGATCTGGATCACTCTCGGCATCACCCTGGAGCGTACCAGCCATGGGTGCATGTTGCACCCGCCAGGGTCCACCAGAGCACCCCACCAACAGCCGGCGGTCGTCCGAACGCTCCCAACAACTCCGGCTCTGGGCGCCCGTGGCCGTCGTCGGCCCCGTCGGCCGACAGACAGGAGATGAAGAGGTCAGGAGATCAGCTCGAACTCGCAGCGCGGACCGCTGGCCGCGGCGAGCTTGCCGTCGCAGGTGACGACCGGAGCGGCAAGCTCCTCCCCGATCGCCACGTAGGCCGCGTCGTAGGCCGTGACGTTGGCCCGCAGCTCCCACATGCGCCCGAGCAGAGGCGCAAGGGGCATACGCCGGAGCGGGAGTCTCGCAAGGTGTCGCAGCGCACCGGGTACGGCGCTCTGTAGATCTGGGTACCGCTGGGCCAGGCCCCGGAGAGCAGATACGACCTCGGCGTCGACATGGGCCGGCGCGATCAGGAAGTCACCAGCGGCAAGCCGCGCGACCACGGCCTCGCGGCGGGGGTCATCGGCGACGTAGAAGGCCGTCAGCACGGAGGCGTCGACCACCGCCAGGCTCACGAGGCTTCGCGGATCTCCCGCACCGCAGCCGCCGCGTCCTCCAGCGTCATCCCAGTGCCTGTAGGAGGCTGGTAGGCAGCGAGGTAGTCGGCAATCCGAGACACTTCGGCTGCTTCGGTGAGCCGGTCGACGACGTAGGCACTGAGCGACTGACGGTTCGCCTTCGCTGCGTCAGCGAGGGCTGCGTACACGTCGTCTGGAACATCCCGCAAGTTCATCCGTTTCACGGTGCCATTATGGCACCAATCTTTCGTGACGAGCGACGATGCGGTCGTAGAGGGGCTGGAAGCTGAACCACCCGGCCAGTGGTTGCCCACCTGGGTCTGGGTGAGCGCCGCCATGTCGGGGTCGATCAGCACGGGCTTGCCGGCCGCCTCGGCCAGGAGCTGGGCCTGGCAGGAGCGCTCCACGGTGACGAACCACCAGGCCGCCTCGTCGACTGAGTGCCCGACGGTGAGCAGGCCGTGGTTGCGCAGGATCACGGCCTTGTTGTCCCCGAGGGTGTGGGCCAGGCGCTTGCCCTCCTCGGCCTCCAGC
>JBOGGR010000368.1:0-8399 GCA_050744025.1 Acidimicrobiales bacterium | reverse complement strand
GAAGCCGTGGCCGGCGATCAAGACCTCGCTCAGGGCTGACACACGTCCTCGGCATGGTCGTCGTCGATGACGCGCTGCTCCTGACGGTCCTGGCTGAACGCATCCCGGCTTCCGTCCCGACGCTCGTCGCCGCAGCGGCGGATGGCGAAGTGTTCACCACGGGATGCTGGTACTGGCGGCTCAGCCGGGCCCTGGCACGCCCTTCCCTTGGTGCGCTTTCTCGCGCCGTGGCCAGCCTCTCGGACGACGAGCAGCGTCGGGCACGGGCCTCGCTTGAGACACTCCCGGATGAGATCGGCCTCCTCAGTCTCCGTCGGCTGGTGCCCGTGATGCAGGCCCTCCCCGGTCAGCTCAACTTGCTAACGGCCGAGGCCGTCGCGGCAGCAGCGATCCTCGATGGCGCACTCGTGGTGAGCACCGAATCACCGCTTCTCAGCTCCGCAGCCCAGGCCAGTGGGGTTGCGGTCACCCTTGCGACGTTGTAGGCGGCCGTCCGCTGGGGGATCGTCTATCGGAACGGCCCGCCGCCAGCTCTCCGGCGGAGGGCTCGCATCGACCTCCTCCCTTCCTGACGCCCCAGTGCTTGCTATCGCGAGCGGACGAACCGGAGGATGTGGTCCCGACCAACGTCTCGCTCGACACTGTCACGACCGCCCCGAACTCCCCGATCTGGGCACCTTCGGCTCAGACTTGAGCCGCGCCCGATTCGGCGATATGCGCCGTTCACCAAGCTGTCGGCCAGCACTGTCCGTAGCGGGAGGGGGCAGATGCCGGGCCCAGCGAAATGGGGGTCAGTTAGGGGTACCCATCGCGAGCGAGGCTCCGAAGAACTGGCCACCTTCGTCCGGACGCCGCCGGTCAGGGTGATCGCCAACAACACGGACTGGCTGCTCGGCTGCTCGGCGCCTCCGGATTGGCCACCTTCCTGCGGACCCTACACAAGTTGTCCGGTGGGCCAGAGGGGACGAGCCCCGCCACAGTTGGCCCCTGACCTGAGGACAGAGTTCAAGAGCAGGGGGTACGTTGATGATGGCTTGCCTAGCTTGCCATGCAAGCTATACTGATGCCATGGAAGCGAAAGCACGAGCCGCCTTGGCCATTCTGGAACGGCAACCGGTGCAGGTGCTCACCAGCGTGGCCGATGCCATCGCAGCAGCCGAGGAGCCCGACGATCTCGATTCCGCCCTGTGGGGCCCAGCCCCGACACCCGCAGAGGTGGGAGTGGCCGCGGCCAAGAGCGCCACGGCCCTGGCCAGGGAGAGGGCCGAAGTCTGCAGCGAGTCGCTCTCCAGAATCGAGGCGGCCCGGGCCCTCGGGGTCAGCTCCCAGGCCGTGAGCCAGATGCTCACTGCCGAGCGCCTGGTCGGCCTGCGCCAAGGCCGAGAGTGGCGGTTCCCGACCTGGCAGTTCTCCAGCCGGTCCGATCGAGACGCTGGCAGGGGGATGCTTCCAGGCCTCGCCGAGCTCGTCGAGGCGTTCCCGGCGGGGCCGGTGGCACTGAGCCGGTGGGTCGTGACTCCTAGCAGCGACCTCGACGGGGCAAGCCCTCGGGAGCTCCTTTCCCGAGGAGGCGTGGAAGCCGTGGTGAGCCTGGCCCGCTCCCTCACGGCTGCCGGGTGGTAGCAGGTCTCGCAGCTCCCAAGAGGCCGCTACGGGGCGGGATCACCTGGTCCTGGGCACCCGGGGACCGCCCCTGGGTGCGCCTGTACCACCGGGACCCGAGGTGTCCCGACGCCGTCTTTGCCCGGAGCTTCGGTCCTCTGCATCGCTTCGACCACCAGGTTCCCGGCCGAGGGGACCGCCGGGTCATCTACCTGGCCGAGCGCCTCTCCACCGCAGCCTTCGAGGTGTGGTCCGACCTGGGCGTGGCCCCGGTGTGCCCGTCGGTGCGAGTCGCCTTGGTCCGCCCGCTCGAAGATGTGGTGGTGCAGAACCTGCGGGGCCGGGGAGCTCTCCTGATCGGCGCCAAACCGTCGTTGGCCACCAGCAACGAGCCTCGGGCCCTCACCCAGGCTTGGGCCCGGGCCATCTACGAGGACCACCCGGGCGGGCCCGGGGTGTGCGGCGTTCGCTACAGTTCTGCACACGACGAGGGCCCCTGCCTGGCGCTCTGGGACACAGCTCCGGGGCTTCGGGTCGTCGAGCACCGAGGCCGAGCACAGGATTTCCCCGCCGCGCATCCATCGCTGTGGCCCCGCCTGCTGGTGGCCATGCAGCGGATCGGGCTCCCGGCTGAGCAAGTCGGCCGAGCCGAGTGCCCCCGCTGCCTCCACCAGGGATAGTCTCCAGTCTCCATAATGACTGCTATGGAGACTATGCCGGAACAGAGGCCGACGGGCGAGCTAGAGACTGACGCAACACGCTCACCACGTCGCGCAGCCGGTTCGAGCTCGTCGAGGCGTACTCATTGGCCTCGTAGCGCTGCACCTGCTGCTCGACGACCCCGAGGCGCTCGGCCAGCTCGCGTTGGCTCAGCCCGGCGGCGATTCGGGCCCGGCTCGGGTCTCCTCGACGAGAGGGCCGCGACAGTCGCCATATCGCGGCGCTGTAGTTTGGCGACATGTACCGTAAGCGAGACGAGCACGATCCGGGTTACCCGCGCGACACGCGATCTTCTCGCTGAGCAGGCGCGTGAGCGTGGAGTGTCGGTGGCGGCGCTGGTCGGCGAGATTGCGCAAGAGCGTCGACGCGACGCCATCTGGCGCTCGGAGCACGAGGCGAACCGCATCGACGAGCAGAGTCCAGACGCCCGAGTCGAGCTCGGCGAGTGGGAAGCCACCCTCCTGGACGGTGTCGACTGACGTCGCCGCGCCGCGGGGACGTCTGGCTCGTGGCACTCGGAGCCGGACGGGCCGGCGAACCGGGCAAGACGCGTCCCGCGATCGCCTCTCCGTCGACGAGGTGCGCACCGGCGCACCCGGGGAGCTGATCGTCGTCGTCCCGCTGTCGAGCTCGTTGGCTCCGTCGGCGCTCCGTATCGGGATCGAGCCTGCGCCTGGCGTCGGGCATCCAAGCCGCGCCGTCGGCAGAGCGGTCAGAGCCGTTGTCCCCTCCCGGCTCCTACGCCGGATCGGACGTGTCACCCCGGCGAACATGGAGCAGGTCGAAGCTGCCCTGACACTGATCCTCGGGCTCGAACGCAGATCGGCGACCGGCTGAACGACCGCGACTTCGGGCTGATGCCGAAGGACACTCGGCGGGCACCGCGGGCCGCGCCCCCCGACCAGAACCCGCTCCCGCTACCCCGGCCCGGGCGGCGGCGCCGGCGGGCGCACCACGGCCACGCCGGGAGCCAGGCCCCGCACCGCCAGGGCGTCGCCGTCCACCTCGATGCCGACCGTCCCCCCGGCGAGGGGCACGTCGTCCATCCGCAGCCGGGTCCCCCCGGGCGGGAGCAGCGGGTCGATCTCGAGGCGCCCGCCCGGCACGTCCGGCTCCAGCCCGAGCAGCGCGCGGAGGACCAGCAGGGGGGCGGCCGACGCCCACGCCTGGGGACGGCACGACGCCGGGTAGGCCACGGGCACCGGGGCCTCGTCCGGGCCGATGCCGGAGAACAGCTCGGGGAACTGCCCGCCGGCGGCCGCGGCGGCGTCGAGGAGGCCGGAGGCGAGGCGCAGGGCCTCCTCGACCCGGCCGGCCCGGCGCAGGCCGGCCACGCAGATGGCGGTGTCGTGGGGCCACACCGAGCCGTTGTGGTAGCTGAGGGGGTCGTAGCGGGCCATCGACGTGGCGAGCGTCCGCACCCCCCACCCGCTCCACAGCTCGGGCGACACCAGCAGGCGGCCCACCGCAGCAGCCCGGTCGGGGTCGACGATGCCCGCCCACAGGCAGTGGCCGACGTTGGAGGCGATGGCGTCCACCGGGCGCTTCTCCCGGTCGAGGGCCATGGCGTACGCCTCCCGCTCGGGGAGCCAGAAGTCGCGGTTGAACCGCTCCCGCAGCCCCGCAGCCCGGAGCCGGCGCTCCGAGGCGAGGGCGTGGTCGCCCACGGCCTCGGCCAGCTCGGCGCCCCCGGTCCACGCCCCGTAGGCGTAGGCCTGCACCTCGGCCACGGCGACCGGCGCCTCGGCCAGCCGGCCGTCCGCGAAGGACACGGCGTCCCACGAGTCCTTCCAGCCCTGGTTGGCCAGCCCCCGCCCGGTGGCCCGCCGGTACTCGACGTAGCCGTCGCCGTCCGGGTCGCCGGGGCCGGCCACCCAGCGGAGGGCGGCGTCGACGGCGGGCAGCACCGGCTCCAGCTCGGCGAGCGGGACCCCCCAGCGGCGCAGCTCGGCCACCAGCATCACGAACAGCGGGGTGGCGTCGGCCGAGCCGTAGTAGAGGACGCCCTCGCCGAGGGCGAAGGACGCCGATGCGCCGAGGCGGACCTCGTGGAGGATCCGACCGGGCTGCTCCTCGCTCGCCTGGTCCGTGGCCGTGCCCTGGAGCCTGGCCAGCGTCCGCACCGTGGCCAGAGCGAGGGACGGGTCGAGCACGAGCGCCATCCAGGACGTGAGGAGGGAGTCCCGGCCGAACAGCGTCATGAACCACGGCGCCCCCGCGGCCACCACCGGCTCGCCGGGGTGCTCGGGGTCGAAGATCCGCAGGGCGCCGAGGTCGTCGCCGGCCCTGGCAACCGCCTCCCCCAGCCCCCGCACGTCGGTGTCGAGGCGGGGCAGGCTGGCCCGCCACCGGGCCTGGCGGGCCGAGGGCAGGGCGTGCTCGGGGGCGGCCCCGCAGCGGTACCGGGGCCTGACCTCGTCGCCCCCGCGGACGGCCGCCAGCTCCAGGCAGCACGCCCACTCGCCCCGGGCCGGCACCTCCACCTCCCAGGTGATCGTGCCGCCGGGGTCCAGGAGGGCCGGGGGCCACGGCCGCACCGTGGCAGAGCGGCGGCTGCCGGGCGGCCCGAGGCCGAGGACCCCCTCGCCGGCCCACGCCAGCGCCGGCTCGCCTCCGGCCCGTCCCTCCTTCACCTCGGACACGCCAGCCAGGTCTGCCCCCACCGAGTACCCGACGGTCACCCGGCGGGGCTCGGACCGAGGGTTCCGCAGGCGGAGGTCGGACCGGAGGCCCTGGCCCACCCAGTGCTCGCGGAAGACCAGCAGGGCGGGTAGCCGGGTCCGGCCCACCATGGCGGCGTGGAAGGGGGACACCCGGGCGGCGGCCAGTGGCTCGACCCGGCGCCCGTCCACGGTGAGCACCAGGCGGTTGCACACGCGGGTGTCCCCGACGAACACCCCGTCGACCGAGCCGCCGTCGATGTCGCCAGCGGCGTCGCAGATGACGAAGCTGGTGCCCTCGGTCAGGGTCAGCGACGAGGCCGACACCGGGGGGCTCTCGTCGGCGAAGGTCCAGGCTGCCGCTCCCCCACGCCCGGTCATCGCCGGGCCACGCTAGCGGCGCCGGGCGGCGCGCAGGGGGATGCTGGCGGGGCTCAGGGGGATGCTGCGGACGCCCCGGCGGATGCTGCGGGCGCCCCGGCCTCGAGCACGGACCGGTAGAGGGCCAGGTGGTCGTCCACCATCCGGTCGGCGGAGAACCGCGCGGTCACCGCCTTGCGGCACAGCTCCCGGTCCAGCTCGGCGGCGCCCGCCACGGCCTCGGCCAGGGCTGCCTCCCCGGCGCAGACGAAGCCGGTCACCCCGTCGTCGACGATCTCGGGCACGGCCCCCATGGGTGTGGCCACCACCGGCGTGCCGCAGGCCAGGGCCTCCACCATGACCATACCGAACGGCTCGGGCCATGACACCGGGTTGAGCAGGCAGGTCGCCCCGCCCAGAAGGGCAAGCTTGTCCGTCCCCCCCACCTCGCCGACGTACTCGATCCCGCCCCCCAGGTGGGGCCGGACCTGCTGGTCGAAGTATCGCTCCTCGGCGGCCTCGCTCATCTTGGCGGCGATGCGAAGCGGCACCCCGGCCCGGCGGGCCACGCGGATGGCGCCCTCGACCCCCTTCTCCGGGCACATGCGGCCGAGGAACAGGGCGTACCCGCCGTCGCCTCTGCCGGCCGGGAACCGGTCGAGGTCCACGCCGTGGTGGATGACCGCGGCGATGGGGACCCCCCTGGCCGTGGACGCCTGGTGGTGCGAGATGGCGATGACCGGCGTGTGGCTACCGATCGCCCGGTAGTAGTCGCCGAGCTCGCTCTCGAAGGGGCCGTGGTTGGTGGTGACGACGGGGAGGCCGGGGAACCGCTCGGCGTACACGGGCCCCACGAGGGTGTGGTCGTGGACCACGTCCGCCCCGGCCGCCGCCTGGTAGGCGTGGATGACGTGGCGCAGCTCGGTGGCCGAACCGCCGATACCGACGCCGGCGGCCCGGGTGAGCACCGACGCCCTCGGCACGGGGCAGGTGCTGTCGCCGGTGGTGAACAGGACGACGTCGTGGCCCGCCGCGTCGAGCCCTCGGGCCAGCGTGTCGAGCACGGTCTCGGTGCCCCCGTAAGCGGGAGGAGGGACCTGGACCCAGGGTGGGGCGATGATGACGATACGCACGGCACGGCTCCTCGCGAAGTCTGGAGGTCAGCAAGAGCCGATCCATACGGTGATCATGGGCGGTCCCAACCTCGGGAGGCCGCCCGCCCACCACGACCATAGCCGGTCCGGGGCGGGGCCCGCTCAGCCGCCGTCGTAGTCGAAACCGAGGTCGGGCGCGCTCACGAGCGCCTCGAACCGGATGCCCTCGGCCTCGGCCCGGGCGCGGCACGTGCCGCCTCGGTCGACCACGGCGACCATCAGCACCGGCTCCGCCCCGGCCTCCCTGACGGCGGCCGCCGCCTCCAGCAGGGAGGTGCCCCGGGTGACGGCGTCCTCGGTCAGGACCACGCGGTCGCCCGGGTCCAGGGCGCCGGCGATGCGTCCCCCCGCCCCGTGGTCCTTCGCCTGCTTGCGGACGCTGAAGCACTTGAGGGGCCGGCCCCTTGCCGCTGCCAGGCCGGCGGTCGTGAAGGCCACGGGGTCGGCCCCCAAGGTGAGTCCCCCGATGGCCGTGGCGTCCGCCGGCACGAGGGCGAGGACCGCCTCGGCGACGAGGAGGGTGCCATCGGGCCGGCAGACCGTCTGCTTGGCGTCCACGAACCACGAGCTGGCCCGGCCCGACTTGAGCACGAAGTGCCCCCGGCGCACGGAGTGGGCGAGGAGGTGGTCCCGGAGGGCCGCGACCGCGGGAGCGCGCCCGGGCGCCCCGGGCACGGGTGGCTCGGGCCTGGAGGGCACTGCGCGACCGGGCGGCACGGGGGGCACGAGCAGTTCCGAAATCTGCCTCACCTGTCGCTTCGGACTAGAACGGGCTTCCGAGCCACCCGTTGCCGGGTGACGGTGACGATCCTAGCCGGCAAGCCGGTGCCGTCTTCCCAGTTCGCCCTGGAGCACCTGAGCGAGCCCATAGACCTCTCTCCTCTCTCGAACGAGGCCAGGTTGCGCGCAGCGTTCCGGTCTCGGTCGATGACCAGGCCGCAGTGCTGGCAGCAGTAGGTGCGCTCGGCAAGGGACAGCTCGGCTTTCGCTGCCTTGCATCGAGAGCAGGCCTTCGACGACGGGTACCACCGCTCATCCACGACGAGATTAGAGCCGTACCAGGCGCTCTTGCAGGAAGCTGGCGGCGCAGCTCGCCGGGAGAGGCGTCGGCGATGGCCCGGTAGAGCCAGGCCCTGCCCCGCCAGTCGCCGGAGCCCTTGTGGCGCTGGCGGCCATTCCCGCCACGTTCAGGTCCTCGACGACGACAGTGCCACAGCTCGAGGCGCGGCCCGCACGACGACGACGATGGCTGCGTCCCAGTTGATCCGGGTGCGGAACCCGTGGCCGGCGCAGTGCGGCGTCGAAGTCGCCGGCGGCATGCTCCAGACCGCGCAGCAGCACCGGGCGCAACGGGTCGCTCACCGTCTCGCCTGGCGGCGGGCGCCTCGGTCGGGGGCCGGCGGTCCGACACTGCCGACCGCTCGCCGGCTACGGCCCGGCCAGCCCCAGCTCCCCGCCCAGGGCGGTAGATCGGGCCCCGGGCGGCGGCGGTGGACCAGGTCCGGTGCCGGCGCCGGCCCTGGTGGTGGTCGCTCCTGTGCCGGCGCCGGCCCTGGTCGTGGTCGCCCCGGCCCCGAAGAAGCGCTCGGCGATGTCGGGCCGGAGGGGCTTTGGGGGATGGGGGAGGACCTGGTTGTCGGGGCCGATGAAGGACAGCTCGCCCTCGGGGTCGCCCTCGATGCGCCATCCCCCCTCGTGGACGGCCCGATGGTGTACTCGACACTGCAAGGCGATGTTGGACATGTCCGTCGGTCCGCCCGATGACCAGGGGAGAATGTGGTGGGCATCGACGAAGGCCTTGGCCCTACACCCAGGGAAGCGACATCCCTGGTCCCTCAGCCTCAACAGCCTCATCATCCAAGGGGGCACCGATCTGGTGACCCGTCCCAGGCCGGCGGGGCGG
>JBOGGR010000367.1:0-8490 GCA_050744025.1 Acidimicrobiales bacterium | reverse complement strand
GATCAGGGTCGCCAGGGCGTCGGCGTCGGCGTCGGTCTCGGGCAGGGCTATTCCTTTGCTGTGCGTGTCGGCCGGCAGGCGTGGTGCCGCCAGGACGACGACCATAGTGCCGTGGCCTGCGCCTCTTCCCGCCCCGCTCCGGCACGGCCGCCCTGTGGGCGCGACACTGGCGCGGTGAGCCTCCATCCCCCCTACGCCGACCAGCCCCGGGCCGGGGCGCGCGCCCCGGGCGACGCCACCCTGTCGATCGACGTGGGCGGGACCCACCTCAAAGCGTCGGTGCTGGACAGGTCCGGCGCCATGGAGGTGGCGCCGGCCCGGGTGGAGACCACCTACCCGCTCCCGCCCGAGGCGCTGGTGGAGGCCCTCGTGGCCCTCTCCGCCCAGCTCCCGCCCTTCGACCAGGTCTCGGTCGGCTTCCCCGGGATGGTGCGCAACGGCCGGGTGCTGACCGCGCCTCACTTCGTCACCGCCAGGGGTCCTGGCACCGAGGAGGTCCCCGACCTGGTCCGGCGATGGCGGGGCTTCGACCTGGCGGCAGCCCTCGGGAAGGCCCTCTCCAAGCCGACAAAGGTCGACAACGACGCCGACCAGCAGGGGGCGGCCGTGGTGAAGGGCCAGGGCGTCGAGCTGGTCATCACGCTCGGCACGGGGCTCGGGACGGCCCTGTTCCACGACGGCGAGCTGATGCCCCACCTGGAGATCGCCCACCAGCCGTTCCGCAAGGGCCAGACCTACAACGAGCAGATCGGCGACGCCGCCCGCAGGCGGATCGGGGCGAAGAGGTGGAGCAAGCGGGTGAAGCAAGCCGTGGAGAACCTGGCGGCCCTCTGCTTCTACGACCACCTCTACGTCGGCGGCGGCAACGCGTCCCGCCTCACCGTGGACCTGGGCCCCGACGCCACGATCGTCGACAACGCCTCGGGCATCCTCGGCGGGGTCAAGCTCTGGCACGGGGTTGGCCTGTGACGCCCGGGCCCCGGAGGCGCGGGCCCCGGAGGCCCTGGTGAACATCGTCCTCGCCCAGCTCGCCGTCGACCTCGCGGAGCCGAAGGGGGCCCGGGTGAAGCGGGTGTGCGACCTCCTCGCCGGCCTCCCCGGCCTCCCCGGCCCTGCCGGCCAGGCCGGCCTGGTCGTCCTGCCCGAGATGTGGCCGACGGGTTACCACGCCTTCGACCGCTACGAGGCCGAGGCCGAGCCCCTGGACGGGCCCACGGCCACGGCCCTCGGTGAGGCAGCCCTCGCCATGGGGGCTTGGCTGCACGCCGGCAGCATGGTCGAGCGGGACGCCGCCGGCTCCGGCCCCGCCGGCCCCGGCCCCGCCCTCTACAACACCAGCCTGCTGTTCGGGCCGGACGGGACGCTCGTCCACACCCAGCGCAAGGTGCACCTCTTCGGCCACGAGTCGCGGGAGACGGACCTGCTCCGCCCGGCCACCGGCGTCGGCGTCTACCGGGCGCCGTTCGCCGGGTTGGGCCTGGCGACGTGCTACGACCTGCGCTTCCCCGAGCTGTTCAGGGTCATGGTGGACGCCGGCGCCGAGCTCCTGCTGGTCGCGGCGGCCTGGCCGGCGGCCCGCCTGGATCACTGGCGGCTCCTCGCCCGGGCCCGCGCCGTCGAGAACCAGTGCTTCGTGGCCGCCTGCAACACGGCGGGCACGCAGGCCGGCGTCGAGCTCGGCGGCCACAGCCTCGTGGTGGACCCGTGGGGCGTGGTCGTCGCCGAGGCCGGCGACGGCGAGGAGATGCTCGCCGTGGACGTCGACCTCGCCCGGGTCGCGGCGGTGCGGGCCGAGCTCCCGGTGCTGGCCGACCGCCGCCTCGCCGTCCCCCCAACCCTGGGGCCGGGGCGGTAGCGCGGGGGGCGTTCGGCCGGCGTGGGTGGCCATGGTGCTTTGGCAGAACAGGATCCATTCCTCCGAAGCCCCGTGCCCACCCACGGAGGCCCCGGACCGGCGGCCTCCCGCCGGCGAGCGCGCGCGACTGACGCACCGCCGGGGCCGAGATCGCGACGATCGCGGCTGGGGCGCCGGGGCGCCGGCCGCTTAGGATCGGCTGGCGATGCACGACCCGGTAGAGGGGTGGCGGTGACGGAGGCCCGGTTCGCCGGCGTGTACGCGGCGACAACCCTGGCGTTCCGGGCGGACGGCGGCGTCGACCTCGACCGCTACCAGGAGCACTGCTCGTGGCTGGTGGACGAGGGCGTCCGAGGCATCGTCCCCAACGGCTCCCTCGGGGAGTACGAGACCCTCACCGACGCCGAGCGCGCCGACGTGGTGGTGGCCGCTGTCGGGGCCGTCGGGGAGAGGGCCCGCGTCGTGCCCGGGGTGAGCGGCAAGTCGGCGGCCGAGGCCTGTCGCTGGGCGGAGCAGGCCCTTCGGGCGGGGGCCCACGCCGTCATGTGCCTGCCGCCCACCTCCCACAGCCCGACGGCCGAGGAGGTGGAGGCCCACTTCGGCGAGGTGGCCAAGGTGGGGCTCGACATCGTCGCCTACAACAACCCGTTCTCGACCCGGGTCGACCTGGTGCCCGAGCTGCTGGCCCGCCTGGCGGGGATCGAGGGGGTCCGGGCCGTGAAGGAGTTCTCCCAGGACTGCCGGCGGGTGCCGCGCATCCGCGCCGCGGCGCCGGGGTTGGAGGTCGTCTGCGGGTGCGACGACACGTTCGTGGAGTCCATGCTGCACGGCGCCGTGGGCTGGATCGCCGGGCTCGTCAACGCCTTCCCGGCCCAGTCCGTCCGCCTCCACCAGCTCTGCGTGGAGCACCGTTGGGACGAGGCGGTGGCCCTGTACCAGGCCATGCTGCCCATCCTGGCCTGGGACGCCGACCCCCGTTTCGTCCAGGCCATCAAGGCGGCCGAGGAGGAGGCCGGCCGCCCGGGCGGCCCCGTCCGCCTCCCGCGCCTCCCCCTCTCCCCGGACGAGGAGCAGGAGGTGCGCCGGGCGGCCCGGTCCGCCCTGGCCGCCGGCGCCTGAGCCGCTCGTCGCCGATGCGCTCCCGCCACGTCTTCACGGCCGTCGACACCCACACGGAGGGGATGGCGGCCCGCGTCGTCACGTCCGGCGTGGGGGTCCTGCCCGGCGCCACCATGCTGGAGCGGGCGGCCTGGCTGGTGGCCAACCGCGACGACCTGCGGACCCTCCTCATGTACGAGCCCCGGGGCCATTCGGCCATGTCCGGCAGCATCCTCCAGCCGCCGGCCGACCCCCGGGCCGACGTCGGCGTCGTCTTCATCGAGGTGTCGGGCTGCCTGCCCATGTGCGGGCACGGCGCCATCGGCACGGTCGTGGCCGTGCTCGAGACCGGCATGGTGGAGGCGGTCGAGCCCACCACAGTCGTTCGCCTGGACACCCCGGCAGGCCTGGTCGAGGCCGAGGCATCGGTGAGCGACGGGGCGGTGGTGTCGGTGCGCCTGCGCAACGTGGACTCGTTCCTGCTCCAGCGCGACGCCAAGGTGGAGTTGGCGGGGGCCGGGGCGGGGTCGGGGGCGTTGGCGGGGTCGGGGGCCGGGTCGGGGGCCGCGGCGCTCGAGCTCGACGTGGCCTACGGGGGGAACTTCTACGCCATCCTGCCGGCGGCCCGGCTCGGCCTCGACGTGGTGCCGTCTGCCCACCACGACCTGGTCGCCGCCGGCCTCCGGGTGATGAACGCCGTCAACGCCCAGCTCGAGCTGGCCCACCCCCTCGAGCCGGCGATCGCCGGGTGCCGCCACGTCATCCTCACCGGGCCGAGCCCCCACCCGGGGGCGGTGCGCTCGACGGTCGTCATCCACCCCGGGTGGCTGGACCGCTCGCCCTGCGGGACGGGCACGTCGGCTCTCATGGCCGCCCTGCACGCCCGGGGGGAGCTGGGCATCGGTGAGCCGTTCGTGCACGAGTCGATCATCGGGTCCCGCTTCGTCGGCGAGCTGATCGGGGAGACGATGGTCGGGGACCTGCCGGGGGTGGTGCCCACCGTGACGGGGCGGGCCTGGGTGACCGGGCTCAACCAGTACGTGCTGGACCCGACCGACCCGTTCCCGGCCGGCTTCCTGCTGTCCGGCCCGTGAGCAGGTGGGAGCGCGCCGGAGGTCACGTGGCCGATGTCGTCGTGATCGGGGCGGGCGCGGTGGGGGCGGCCTGCGCCCTGGCCCCTGTCGGGGAAGGCGTCAGAAGAGAGGGTCTGCCGGCGAGGGGCCACGGGGCCCCATCACAGTCTCCATATGGACCGTTATGGAGGCTCAGCAGCGGCTGGTCATAGTACCTTCGCCAAACTCGTCGTCCGAGCTGCCGTATAGATGAACGGCCCGGGCAACTCAGCGAGCGCCTCGATCGCCCGCCACTGGGTCATCACGACCTCGCTCTCACGCAGCCTGGAGGCTCGTCTCGAACGCGTGAGCCCAGCGGACCTCGTCGAGGGAGAGTTCGAACTCGCTGGCCACCTCTTGGAAGTCTTCGCCAGCGTCGAGATGCTCCCAGATCGTCTCGGTCTTCACTCCACCGATTGCTGGCAGGCCGAAGCGTTCATCAGGGCGCATGCGCACTGGGGACTTGGGATCCGGGGCGGGTCGCCACCCGAGAGCCAGGTCGTCCTCCCACTCGACGCGCTCGAAATAGGTCTCCGAAGGGGGAGTGAGGGTCGGCTGGCCGTCAGCGATGGCAACCAGCCAGAACTCCCCAGGGAGGCCGACTGCCTCCTGCTCCTCGAGCAGCAAGCGACGTCCCGGGCCGACGAAGGGCTTGACATGTGCCAACGGATAGGGCGCGCCCAGCTTGCTGCGGAGGTGCTCAATCACCGCACGCAACTCTGCCATGGGGACCTGATGGACTTGCCGATAGTGGCGCAAGAGAGCGGCCTCGACGAACTCGCCCCACGTGACGATCCTCGATCCTGTCGACTCAGGGCGGATGACTGGCAGGTAGAGCCGGCGACGGCGCTTCCCCCCCTCCAGCCAGTAGTGAAGCGTGCTCTGCGCGACCTGCAAGAGGCGTGCAGCCTCTGCCTCGGCGAACATCTCCCGGTCCAAAGCCTCTACTGTCACCACCGTAGTGTTACCGATCCGTGATCCGTTGTCACTCACCTTCTGTCAGGACGGGGCCAGGGGAGGCCGCGGCGTGGTCCGTGGCTCGGCACGAGTGCGAGAGACTGGAGCTCCCCCCGGACGGACACGATCTGCCAGGCTGAGGCCTGGCAGATCGGAGTCCCCGGAGGGTACAGCAACCACGCCGGCGCAAAGTCCGGGTCATGGCCCGCATCCGCCCGCAAGTGACGACCCACCTCGCCCGAGGCGACGAGCTGGTCGAACCGGATGCCGGCCCGGTGGCGCTCGCCGTAGCCGAGCCAGCAGATGCGGGCCGGCAGGCCCAGGAAGGCGACCTTCTCCTCGGCCATGCGGATCCAGCGGACGAGGGCCTCGGACTCCGGGAGCTCCCGGATCACGGCCTTGTCGGTGGTGCCGATGTCGGCCGGGTCCCCCGACAGTGTCCACGGCCAGTATCTCGGAGTCTCGGAGGACCGCGTCGTCACGACCCTGCCGAGCACGGTCGTGCGGCTGACGTCCCGCTCGGGGGTGTCCGGTTTCGGCGAGGTCTGTCCCCTCGGCCCCGCCTTCGGCGCCGGGGCACGTGCCGCCCTGCCGGAGATGGGCCCGGAACCGGGCACCTCTCTCCGGCGCTGGGACTCGGAGTCGAGGTCGACCTGGACTGCCTGGGCCCGCCCCTCTTCGGCGCTGGGTAGGGGGCGCGGGGTAGGGTTCGCCCGGGTGGTCGCTTCCCGTTTCGGCGGGGCCGGCGCGGGGAAGGCAATCCACGAGGGTCGTTGTCGCCAGGGGTGGCGAGGTAGGAGGAGGCCGCCATGTGGAGGTGGAGCAGTCGGGGCAAGAGGGTCGTCGGGGGCGGGGTCGAAGGCGGGGCCGGCGAAGGAAGTGATGTCGTCCACCCGGTCCCGATCGAGATGGCGATGCCCTGGCCCCTGGCCGGAGAGTGCGAGGCGTTCCTTGCCGGCCACTACGCCGAGTACCTGGAGGGCCAGGGGGTGGGGGTGCCCATGTGGGCCCGGCTGAACCGACTGTGCCACCTCGACGAGGCCGGCGTGCTGGCCCTGGCCGAGGGGCGGGCCCCCCGGCGCCGGCGGGAGGACCCGGTGTGGACGGCCGCGCTGGCCTACCTGGCCGAGGAGGTGCTGACCACCGCCGCCCGGTGGGGGACGACGGTGGCGGAGGTGCAGCGCTCCGTGCTGGTGCCCCTGGAGCTGGGCCTGGCTCGCGGCAACCAGCGGGCCTCGGCCCGGCCGGCTGCACTCGTCCGCACCGTCGCACAGGCCCTCGGCGAGCATCCCGGCCGGCTCCACCACCCCATCGGCTGACCTGCCGCAGCTGGGGCCTGCCCTACCATCGCGGGCCGTGACCCCCGCCCCACCTGGTGTCCCGCCCGCGCCCGGCGCCCTGGTGGCGGCCCCGGCCCGGGGCCGGACGTTCTCGGCCTCCCGCCGGGTCCAGCCCGAGGAGGCCGCCCCGGACGGCCGGCTGCGGCTCGACGCCGCCGCCCGGTACCTCGCCAACGTGGCCATGGCCGACGTGGAGGACGCCGGCCTGGACGAGCCGCTGGTGTGGCTGGCCCGTCGCACGGAGATCCGGGTCCTGGCTCCCCTTCGTCACGGGGAGGCAGTGGGCCTCACCACGTTCTGCGCAGGGACCGGGCCGTGCTGGGCCGAGCGGAGGACCTCGCTCCGAGGTGAGGGCGGGGGCTCCCTGGAGGCCGTCGCCCTGTGGGTCTGCTTCGATCTCGAGCGGGGGCGGCCCGCACCCCTGTCCGAGGCTTTCCACCGCCATTACGGGGAGGCCGCCGGCGGCCGCCGGGTCAAGGCCCGACTGGCCCATCCCGACCCGCCGCCGGGCGCCACACGGCGGTGGTTCCCACTCCGGGCCACGGACTACGACGCCTACGGGCACGTCAACAACGCCGTGGCCTTCGCGATCGTGGAGGACGAGCTCCGGAGCAGGGGGGGCGGGGCGGTCCCGGGCCGGGTCGAGGTCGAGGTCGAGTACCGGGACCCGATCGGGCCGGGCGAGGCCGTGGAGGTGGTGACCGCCGGCGACCTCGCTGACTGCGGGGGCCGGGAGGGCCTCGGCCTGTGGGTGGTGGCCGGCGGGGCGGTCCGGATCAGCGGGAGGATTCGGGCAGCCGGGGGCGCCTGAGCCCGTCCCGGCCCGGCGCCGGGACCCCGGTAGCCTCTAGCGCCATGAGCGAGATCGAACGGGTCGGCGTCGTGGGCTGCGGGCTGATGGGCTCGGGCATCGCCGAGGTCTGTGCCCGGGCCGGCCGGGAGGTCGTGGTCGTCGAGGCCGACGCCGATGCGTCAGCTGCCGGCCGGCGGCGGGTGGAGGCGTCCCTCCTCCGGGCCGTCAAGGCCGGCAAGCTCGACCAGGAGGCCCAGGACCGGGCCCTCTCCCGGATCGCCTTCAGCACCCTTTTGGACGACCTCGCCGACCGCCAGATGGTGGTGGAGGCGGTGGTCGAGGCCGAGGAGGCCAAGCTGGAGGTGTTCTCCGCCCTGGACAAGGTCGTGGCCGACCCGAGCGCCATCCTCGCATCCAACACCTCCTCCATCCCGATCATGAAGCTGGCCATGGCCACGCAGCGACCCCAGGCCGTGGTCGGCATCCACTTCTTCAACCCGGTGCCGGTCCTGCGGCTGGTCGAGCTGGTCACGTCGCTTCTCACCGGGGAGGAGACGACCGCCCGGGCCGAGGGCTTCGTCACGGGCGTGCTCCACAAGCACGTCATCAGGGCCAAGGACCGGGCGGGCTTCATAGTCAACGCCCTGCTCATCCCCTACATCCTCTCCGCCGTGCGCATGCTCGAGACCGGCTTCGCCACGGCCGAGGACATCGACGCCGGGATGGTCGAGGGTTGCGCCCATCCCATGGGGCCGCTGGCCCTGTGCGACCTGATCGGGCTGGACACGACCATGGCCGTGGCCGGGTCGCTCTACGCCGAGTTCAAGGAGCCCCTCTACGCCTCCCCGCCGCTGCTGAGCCGCATGTGCGAGGCCGGGCTGCTCGGGCGCAAGACCGGCCGCGGCTTCTACAGCTACGCCCGCTGAGAGGGCGGCGGTGCCTACGAGCGACGGTCCCCGGGTCCGCCTGGCGCCCTCGCCGACCGGATACTTCCACGTCGGATCGGCCCGGGCCGCCCTCTACAACTGGCTCTTCGCCCGCCAGCACGCCGGCACGTTCATCCTCCGCATCGAGGACACCGACACCGGGCGGGGCAGGGAGGAGTGGGTCGACGGCATCTGTTCGGCTCTGTCCTGGCTGGGCCTCGATTGGGACGAGGGCCCGTACCGCCAGTCGCAGCGGGGGCACCTCTACCAGGAGGCGGCCAGGCGTCTGGCCGAGGAGGGGGCGGCGTACTGGTGCGACTGCTCCCCGGCCGACGTCGTCGGCCGGGGCGGGGGCCCCGGCCAGCCGGGGTACGACCGCCACTGCCGGGACCGGGACCTCGGCCCCGGG
>JBOGGR010000366.1:0-4065 GCA_050744025.1 Acidimicrobiales bacterium | reverse complement strand
GCAGACTCGATCGCACGAAAGGGCTGGTCGGCAGACATCAGGACCGGGGTACCTCAACCGGAAGCGGCCGACCTCATCGTCATCACGTTCGTAACCCCGTGATCGAGGGTTCAACTAGTGGCGGGGGTAGGATTTGAACCTACGACCTTCGGGTTATGAGCCCGACGAGCTACCAGACTGCTCCACCCCGCGTCGAAGCAGCCAGTATAGCACCCCTCGGCGCTCGTGTCCAGGCAGGGGTCGCCCCGGCTCACGCCCCCTTCGACCCCGGCGCCGGGTGGTCCGCCTTCTCGGCCTGGCTCAGCAGCTGCTGGGCGTGGTCGACGTCGGCCTGGTAGCCGCCGAGGTCGCCGCTGTGCAGGTCGGCCTGGGCCTGGGCCAGGGCGGCATCGGCCTGCTTGATGAGGGCGTCCACCGCGGGGGAGACCGCGGGCCCGGACCCACCTCCGGCCCCGGAGCTCGAGGCCCCACCTGGGACCGTGCCGAGGCCCGGCACGGGATGGCCCACCACGGCAGCAACGGCCTGCGCGAGTGTCGGTTCCATCGCCGACTTGCTGCCGTATACGACGATGACCCTCTGGAGCTGGGGCAGCGGGTTCTGCGAGGACTGGACGTACAGGGGTCGGATGTACAGCAGCGACTGGTCGATCGGCACCACCAGCACGGTGCCGAGGAGGACCGTGGAGCCGTGCTGGTCCAGCAGGGTGATGGCCGAGGTGATCTTGCTGTTCTGCTGGATCTGCGAGTTGACCAGGGCCGGCCCGTTGAACTGCTGGCCGCGGGGCGTCTCGTACAGCTCCAGCTGCCCGTCACCGTAGCTGCCAGGGGTGCAGCGGGCGACGAGGAAGCCGGTCAGGTTCTGCTGGGTGTCGTTCGCCGACACGGGCACGTACGGCTCCGTCAGGTTGAACGTGAGGGACGGGTCGCCCGGCAGCTGTGTCACCTGGTAGATCGGGCCCATGCGCGGGGTCGGTGCGGGCGGCCCGATGGGCTGGCCATTCGCGTTCGTGAGCGGCGCGTTGGCGGCCATGTTGTCGACGGGGCCCGTGCCCGGGTCCTGGGAGAGGGTCCAGGCGTCCCCGGCGTTGTAGAACCCGGTCGGGTCGGAGATGTGGTACCGGCCGAGCATGGCCGCCTGCACGGTGAACAGGTCCTTCGGATAGCGCATGTGGGACTTGAGGGCGATCGGCATCCGCGTCGCCTTCGTGAACAGCTTGGGAAAGGCGTGCTCGTAGGCTCGGACGATGGGGTCGCTGGGGTCGACGACGTAGAACGTCATCGCGCCGCTGTACGCGTTGACGACCACCTTTACGGAGTTGCGGACGTAGTTGAAGCTCGTGTCGAGCCCGCTCCTGGCCGGCAGGGCCCCCGTGTCGGCTTCCTCCCCGTAGGGGTAGTGGTCGCTGATCGTGTAGGCGTCGATCACGTAGTAGATCTGGCCGTCCACGACCACTGGGTAGGGATTGGCGTCGTAGGAGAGGAACGGCGCCACCTTCTGGACGCGCGCCTGGACGTCGCGCACGAACATGACACGGGACTGGGAGGTGACGAGGCTGGAGATCAACGGGTTGATGTCGCCGAAGCGCAGCGAGAAGGCAGCCCGGCGCACGAACCCCCCTGCCGGGACGCCGCCCTTCCCGAGGTAGTGCCCCTCCTCGCTGACGCCCGTGCGGGTGTTCTGGTAGTTGAGCTCCGCCTGCCTCGTGTCGGCTATGACGTAGCCGGACAGCCCGGTCCCGTAGTAGACGGCCGGCTGCTGCAGCACCGGGGCCCCGGGAGCCGATGACGGGGGGACGTCCTGGATGGCGAACACGGGGTTGCCGTCGCCGGTCGAGGTGTTGGCGGGCGAGAGGACGGCGCCATATCCGTGGGTGTACTGCAGGTGCTCGTTCACCCATGACTTCGCCTGCAGCCCGCCGCTGTCGAGCTGGCGCACCGACATGATCGCCGGGGTGAGCTGGCCGCCGACGTTGTAGCGGTCGAGGCCGAAGTTGTTGAACTGGTAGTAGGTGCGCAGGGCCTGGAGCTTGTTGTAGGACGTCTGGGCGAACTGGGGGTCCCACAGCCGCACGTCCTGCAGCGTCGAGAGGTGCTGGGTCAGGTCCTTGACGGTGAGCCCCTGGGTGTCGCCGAAGGGCTGCACCTTGACGTCGGTGATGCCCATGGCCTGCCTGGTGGCGTTGACGTTCCGCTGGATGTAGGGGTACTCCTTGTGGAGCTGGTCCGGCTGCACCGTGAAGGTCTGGACGATGGATGGGTAGATGGCCCCGACGACCACGGCGACGAACGCCCACAGGCCCAAGCCGATGACCGGCAGGACCCAGCCCCGCCGCTTGATGTTGACCACGAAGATCACGAGGCAGACGAACGAGATGAAGATCAAGAGGCTGAGCGCCGGCAACTGGGCGTGGATGTCGGTGTAGGACGCCCCCTCCCTGTAGCCCCGGGTGGAGAGGTCCAGCTGGAACCGGGCGAGGTAGTACCCGGCCGCCTTGACCAGGGCCAGCAGCGCGAGGATGGCCGACAGGTGGGCCTTGACCTCGGGGCTGACCCGCTGGGCCGGGCCCTGGATGCGGATGCCGCCGTTCAGGTAATGGGCCACGGTCGTGGCGATGAAGAGCACGACCAGGGCCACGAAGGCCCACCCCACCACGAATGACAGGAAGGGCAGCTTGAACACGAAGAAACCGAGGTCCCTGTGGAACAGGGGATCGGTCTTCCCGAATGGCACGGCATTGGTGAACAGGATCCAGTTGTTCCACTCGGCCGAGGCCCCGGTCCCGGCCAGCAGGGCCAGGACCACCGAGGCGATGGTCCGGATCAGGATGGGGCGGCGGCTGACGAAGCTCCGGTACCGCTGGACGAGCTCGTCCTCGGTCCCGGCGGCCCTGAGCGGCGGGGCCACCCGGTCGGCAATGGCCAGGCTGATCCAGAGGACCACGAAGAACGCGCCCGAGAAGACCAGGGCAAGGCCGATCTCGGTCCCGAGGACGCCGGCCCAGACGCTCGTCAGCCCGACCGAGCCGAACCAGAGGTAGTCCGTGTAGAAGACCGCGATCCCCCGCAGCGACGCCAGGAGCAGGAACGCCACCCCGATCGTGACGACGATGCCCAACCGGCCGCCCGGGTACCGTCGACGCCGACGGGCGACATCGAGGCGAGCACGCACGACGCCCGAGCTTACGCTCAGGCAGGAGCCAGAAGGCAGCGGCACCCGGGGTGGGCGGGCGGGTGCGTCTGACCGGTCGGGTAGCGGGCCCCGGGCTCCTGGGGGCCGGCCAGCGCGTTGTCGTCACAGTCGGGACAGGGGCCGCCCTCGTCGTCGACGATCCATGCCAGGGGCTCCGAGCTGCTGGCCGACAGGACGCCGATGGTGAACGCCGCCACCACGTGGTCCCCCGCCAACCGTTCGATGCGCTGGCCCTTCCACTCCCGGTACGCAGCCCCGACCATCTCCGCCACCCCCGCCTCGTCCGCATCGGCGGTCTCGAAGAGAGCCAGCTCCAGGCGCCGCCGGAGCTCGGCGCCGAGAGAGTCCGCCAGCTCGCCCGCCTGGGCCCGGCCTGCCGTACCTGCCGCCCCGGTGTCGGGCCGCCCCCCTGAGCCGCCCCCTTCCGCCGCGACGAAGGCGGCCCCCGCCACGGCCGCCCGCCTGAGGAAGTCAGCGCTGACCTTCGCGAAGTGGTCCCGCTGGGGGCCGGCGTCGGCCAGCAGGGCCGGCCCCCGGGCCGCACCCTCGCTGCGCAGCCGGTCCAGCAGATCGTTCTGATCGTCCTGCAGAGCCCGCTTGAGCTTGCGGGCCAGCCCGCTCACGATCGGCTCGACGGCCTCGTCCCGGCGCTGGAGCCTGGACTCCGAGACGACCTCCTCGGGAGGGGCGCCCTCGGGCTCCGCCTCCTCGCCGGCGCTCTCTGCGGGCGCCGGGGCCTCGGGGGCCGCCTCGCCTGGCACTGTCTCGTCAGGAGGAACAGGTCCGGAGGACGACAGCTCTGTGCCCACCTCCTTCGGAGCGGCCTCGCCGAAGGCAGCGGCCTCGGGCGTCGGGGGCTCCGGGGCGCCCTCGGC
>JBOGGR010000365.1:0-4459 GCA_050744025.1 Acidimicrobiales bacterium | reverse complement strand
GCCGAGGGCGCCCGTGTCGGGACCGCCGTGGCCAGGGTCCACGAGCACGACCTGGTGGCGGTTGCCCCGGACCGGCGGGAACCGGACGCAGGCGCCGGGCGCGAACGACACCCCGGCCGGTGCCGGGACCGCAGAGCCCCCCGGCAGGGACGATCCTCGCCCTGGCGTCGGCGGACGGGTGGACGTCGGGAGTCGCGACCCGGCCGGGACCGAGACGACGGGCCCCTCGTCTCGGGCCGTTGTCGCGGGTGCTGGCGTTCGGCTCGAGGTGCAGGCGCCCATGAGGACCCCCCCGGCGAGGGCCAGCAGGAGCGCGAGCGACCTGCCGGGGCGACCGGCGCATCGTCCGGGCTCGGCCTGGGCTTCGTACCGCCGACCCCCCGGGGACCCCACAGGCGCCGACACTACCGAGCCGACCGTCGCGTGACAGGCCGCGGCGTGGGCCCCCCCCGGGGGGGGGACCGGTAGCCGCCCGCACACCCAGATTGAAGGGCGGCGGTCGCTGAACCGGCCGAGCGCCCGATAGCCGATCGGCTTGCGGACGCTCAGCCTGTTGTGGCGATCACTGTCGCACGGCCGCTGGCCCGTAGCGCTCCCGGGCGGACTGGCGAGAGATACCGAGGACGAGGCCGACCTCACCCCAGTTCCGGCCGTTTGCCCGAGCGGCAGCCACCGCTTCGTCGAGCTCGCGCTGCTTGTCAGCCAGCTCACGCAAGGCTAGACCGATGCGGCGTAGGTCGGCGGGGTCCTCGGCAGGGGCCGCGGCGGAGTCCAGGGAGTCGAGCCACGCCTCAGCCTCGTCGGCGGCTCGTTCCAGCTCTTCGCGTGTACGGGGCACTGTCATAACCTTCCTCGCAGATAGTGGTAGAACTTCGGGCGCAGCGGCATGGCGTGGATCGCAACGGGGGTGTCGTAAGGGTCGAGGACGACGACCTCGAGCAGCCGACCAGCACGGTCGGCCGGCGCCGATCACCAGGATCCTGTCTGCTCCTTGACCCACGATGCGGAGAGGCACTTTCACCGCCGCCTGGATGTCTTCGTCGCCGACCCCGTGTTGGCGAGCGCGGTCTGCGATCTCCACGGGCGACAGGTTACCCTGTCGCGCTCGCCGTGGCCGGCGTAGTGCCAGACAGCGTCGAAGAGGTCCCCGTAGGAGCCCATCTGGCGTTGGCTGGCGGCGCTGTTCCCCACATGGACGGGGAGGAAGCCCCGATAGCCAGGGACCTGTTCCACCTCCCCCATCTCAGCCGGCACCGGCCCCGCTCAGGGCGTAGAAGACCCGCAGCTCGGGGGCCTCCTGGGCCACGGCGTCGAGCAGCCAGGACACCCCGAGCTTCTCCGGCGCTGCGCAGGACGGTGTCCCGCCACAGCAAGTTGCCCAGCACCATCGTGTCGCAGGTCTGCTTCCGCGCCATCCGCAGTCCCTGGGCGCCGTCCAGGGCGACGTCCACGACGAAGCCCTCGGTCTGCAAGTCGCGCTCGAGCGCGCCGGCCAGCCGCCGCTGGTCGTTCACCACCAGGATCCGCATGTCCGGTCTCGCTTCCTCCTGCCTGCATCGTGCCATGGCATGGGTGAGCGGCTGAGAGCCCTGCCCCAAGGCCATCAGGCTGGACGGCTGGGGCTATCCGATCCTCGGCGAGCGGCTCCTGGTCGCCAGCCTGCTCCCACACGCCGGCCAGGGCGTGGAAGCCTGTTCCGTGGTCGGGTCACAGACCCACGCCCTAGCCGGCATCTCGTCCGCCCCCTCGACCTCCGCCCCCTCGACGACGGCCCCCTCGACGACGGCCCCCTCGACGACGGCCCCGTCGACCACCACCTACCGGGCGGGGACCAGCGGGACGTCCAAGCTGGGGCCGGACCTCTCGTCCACCTCCTACGCCTCCTACGCCTTCCAGGTCTACCCAGGGACCCCGAATGCAGCGAGGTCGCCACCAACGCCCAGGGCCGGATCCTCCAGTGAGAGACGGACCTGTCGGAAGGAAGACCAGCGGTCAGCAAGGGTGGTGCTCGGCACGCCCCTCGGAGGCCGATTCCGAAGGACGCTCGCTCCGGGCGCCGCGTACGGGAGCAGGACCCGGGCCCCTCCTCCTGAGGCGGGAGGAGGTCCGAGGGTGGTCCAGTCCCCGCCGGCAGCGATGGAGACCTGGCTCTCGCCCGCAGCTCGCATCGCGCTGGGACGGTCCCGGCCTGGTTCGGGGTTCACGAGCTCCTCCAGCCCCACCTGGGGACCGGCTACGTCCCCGTCCTCTCGCCGAATGCGACCTTGGCCATCTGGGCCGCGCTAGCCCACGGTGGGGTCCTGCTCGTCCTCGCCGTGGCCCTGGTGTTCGGCATCGCCCCCCGTGCGGCCGCCGGTGTCACTGTCGTGCTCATGCTCGAGATCGTGGTCTCCCTAGCGGTCCTCAACACTTGAACGACATCGTGGCGCGGGACGTGGGAATGCTCGGGCTGGCCCTGGCTGTGGCCGGCCAGCACCACCACCGTCTGGTCCTGACCCGATGATACGAGCCCAGCGCAGCCCGAGGGGCCAGCCGGCGAGCCCGGCCGCCGGGATCAGGGCCCGACGAACTGCTCCAGGGTGACGAAGCTGTAGCCGCGGGCCTCGACGCCCTGGATGATGGCCTGCAGAGCGTGGGCGTCGATGGTTGTGCCATCGTTCGCCGCGCCGCAGTGCTGGAGGACGATCTCCCCGGGCTGGAGCTGGGCCATAACCCGGCTGATGGCCAGAGGAACGCTGGCGCCATTGGACTTCCCTTCCCAGCCCAGCGTGTCCACCGTCCAGTAGATGTCCCCGTACCCCAGGCCGTTGACCAGCTGGATGGTCCGGGAGTCCCGGGCTCCGTAGGGAAAGCGGAAGAGCGGGCGGGTGTGGTGCCCGGTTGTCTGGAGGATGATCGACTGGGCTCGGAGCAGCTCCTCGCGCACCTGGGCTTCGGACAGCTTGGTCAGGTCCATGTGGTTGTAGGTGTGGTTGCCGATCGGGTGGCTGGCCCCGATCTCCTTGGCGACCGATGGGTAGGTCTGGGCGAACACCCCGGTCATGAAGAACGTGGCCGGCGTGTGGGTGGCCTGGAGCGTGGCCAAGATGGAGCCGACCCCAGCATCGTTGCTGCCGCAATCAAAAGTCAGGGCTACGACGTGTCGGGTCGTGGGGACCTTGTCCCACTCGGCTCCGACGAGCGAGGCCGGTACCGGTTGTGCGGCCTGGACCTCGGTGGTGGTCGTGGTCGGTGGCTGGGTGGTGGTGGGGACTGGCGCCTCGGTGGTGGTCGTGGCCAGGGCCCCGGTCGTCGCCGGTTGTGTGGCTGCGGTGGACCGATGAGGGAGCCCGCCGGCCGAGCTCGTGCAGGCTGGAGCCAGCAGGCCGAGGCCGGCGAGGACGGCCACCCCCTTGATCAGGACCGATCGATGACACGTCATGGCGGGCCTCCTCACCGTTGGGGCGGCGAGCTGGTGACGGCGGTGGGCGGGCTCGAGAAGCTGGTTACCGCCGCGGCCAGGGCCCGGGCGAGAGCCCTTTGGCCAGCTCGGCTGTCGGCGATGCCGGCCTCGAACGGGTTGGTGATGAACAGCGTCTCGCTGAGCACCCCCGGCATCTGGCTGGGCGACGGGTTGTGGGTCGCCGACCGGGGCCCGAGGACGACCAGGTGGCCGTAGGCAGCGGCAGCCGCGCCGACGGCCGTCCCCTGGCCCCTGTCGTCGAGGACGCCCCGGTTGGGCACGCGCCAGCCCCCGGCGGCCAGCGCCGTCACCACGTCGTGCTGGACGAGCCGGGCCAGGCGGAGGTTGCGGGCGGCGAAGGGGCGAACGGCGTCGTAGATGGTCTCGGACCCGCCGGCTGTGGGGTCGCTGAAGGCGTTGAGGTGGATGGAGAGGAGGACGTCGGCGTGGGCGGCGTTGGCGCAGGCCACCCTCGCCAGGAGGTCCCGGTGGAGACCTGCTGCCGTGAAGATCCCGCCCGGGGCGTCGCTCGGGCGCACCTTGCTCACCGCGCCGTCCCCGGTCCGGGACATGACGACGGTGTAGCCCTCGGCCCTCAGCCGCCCGAGCAGGGCCTTGCCGATGGCCAGGGCGAGGTGGGCCTCGGTCACGTGGCGCCCCGCGGTGGTGACGCCGAGGGCGCCCGTGTCGGGACCGCCGTGGCCAGGGTCCACGAGCACGACCTGGTGGCGGTTGCCCCGGACCGGCGGGAACCGGACGCAGGCGCCGGGCGCGAACGACACCCCGGTCGGCGCCGGGACGGCCGAGCCCCCCGGCAGGGACGATCCCGGGACCGTCGTGGCGGGACGGGTCGACGTCGGGCGTTGCGAGCGGGCCGGGTCCGAGTCGACGGTCCTCCGGGTCCGGGTGGTGGTCGAGGTCGCAAGCGCATGGCCCGACGTGCAGGCGCCCAGGAGCAGCCCGCCGGCGAGGGCCAGCAGGAGCAGGCGCGACCTGCCGGGCCGGGCGGCCCGGCAG
>JBOGGR010000364.1:0-4543 GCA_050744025.1 Acidimicrobiales bacterium | reverse complement strand
GCCCCCGGCGCCCCCGCCCCCGCCCCCGCCCCAGCCCCGACCCGGGACGACCTGGTCCAGGCCTGGGGGGACGAGGTGCTGGACGCCCTGCGGTCCCGGGCCCGGGCCCTCTACCGGGCCGGCCGGTTCGTCGCCGCTGGCGACGGGACTGCCGTGTTCGCCCTCCCCGGAGAGTCCCACCGCCATGCCTGCGAGCCGTGCCGGGCCGAGGTGGAGGCGGCCCTCTCCGCCCACTTCGGCACGCCGCTGCGCCTCCGCCTGGTCGTCGACGAGGAGCCGGGCCGATTGGCGGCGGAGGACCCGCCCGGACGAGGCGGGCCGCAGCCCGGGCGCTCGGGGGCCCAGCCCGGCGACGAGGTCATCGACTTGACCGAGGTCGAGGAGCTGGCCGAGGCCGAGGCCGGCGCCGCCTCGGTCGAGCAACGGCTCCTCCAGGCCTTCCCCGGGGCCGAGGAGATCGGCCAGCCAGCGCCCGCCAGGGAGGCGGCCCAGCCAGCGCCCGCCAGGGAGGCGGCCCCGCCAGCGCGCCCCCGGGAGGCAGGCCCTGCCCGGGAGGCTGGGCGGTGAGCGAGTCCGAGCCCCTGGACCTCGGCGGGTTGCTCCGCCAGGCCCAGGAGTTCGGCGAGCACCTGGCGGAGGCGGAGGCCGCGCTCGACGACCGGCAGGTGGAGGGGAGCGCCGGCGGCGGGGCGGTGCGGATCACGGTGTCGGGCAGCCTCGAGTTCCGGGCCGTCCGCATCGATCCTGCGGCTGTCGACCCGACGGAGGTGGAGCTGCTGGAGGACATGGTGCTGGCTGCGATCAACGATGCCGTGGCCCAGGCCCAGGACCTCCGGAGCGAGGTCCTGGGCGACGTGGCGCCCGGGCTCCTCGGCGACGACCCTCCAGGCCTGGGCGGGACGCCCGGGCTCCTCGGCGGGGACGGCCCCGGCTCAGCCCCGGAGGACGGAGAGCCGGGAGAGCCGGGAGAGCCGGGCCCGGGCCGGCAGCAGGGCTGACCGCACCGTTGACGGCCATGTACGCGGGTCCCGTCCAGGAGCTCATCGACCAGCTCGGCCGCCTGCCCGGCGTCGGCCCGAAGTCGGCGCAACGCATCGCCTTCCACCTCCTCAAGGTGGAGAAAGGAGACGCCCTCCGCCTGGCCCATGCGATCGTCGAGGCCAAGGAGCGGACCTCGCTCTGCAGCCGCTGCTTCAACGTGGCCGAGGGCGAGCTGTGCGGGATCTGCGCGGACGACCGGCGCGACGCCGGCACCGTGTGCGTCGTGGAGGAGCCCCGAGACATCGTGGCCGTGGAGAAGACCCGGGAGTACCGGGGGCGCTACCACGTGCTCCAGGGAGCCCTCAACCCCATCGAGGGGGTCGGCCCTGACAAGCTGAAGGTGAAGGAGCTCCTCTCGCGCATCGACGCCGAGGGGATCGCCGAGGTGATCCTCTGCACCAACCCCAACCTGGAGGGCGAGGCAACGGCCATGTTCCTGGCCCGCCAGCTGAAGCCCCTCGGGCTGCGGGTGACGAGGATCGCCAGCGGCCTGCCGGTGGGCGGCGACCTCGAGTACGCGGACGAGCTGACCCTGGGCCGGGCCATCGAGGGCCGCCGGGAGGTGGACGCCTAGGCGAGCTTTCGGAGAAATGGCAGCCGGTTCCCCGAGTCCGGCGCCCACCTCCAGGCGCCGCGCCCCCCGCCCTAGCGAAGCGTCCGCACCAGCAGGGCGTCCCCCTGGCCCCCGCCGCCGCAAAGGGCGGCCACGCCCTGCCCCCCGCCCCGGCGCCGCAGCTCGTGCAGGAGGGTGAGGGCCAGGCGGTTGCCCGACATGCCGATGGGGTGGCCGAGGGCGATGGCGCCGCCGTTGACGTTGACGACGTCGTCGCCGAGGCCGAGCTCGTCCATGGAGGCCAGTGCCACGGCCGCGAACGCCTCGTTGATCTCGAACAGGTCGACCTCGCCGAGGGCCACGCCGGCCCGGGCCAGGGCGGCCCGTGCGGCCCCCGACGGCTGGTTCAGCAGCGAGGTGTCCGGGCCGGCCACCTGGCCGTAGCCGACCACCTCGCCGAGGGGCGCCACCCCGGACCGCTCGGCTGCCGCCCTCGACACGACGACGACGGCGCATGCCCCGTCGGAGATCTGGCTGGCGTTCCCGGCCGTGATCGTGCCGTCGGCCTCGAAGGCCGGGCGCAGCTTCGAGAGGGACTCCACCGTGGTCCCCGGGCGGACGCCCTCGTCGGTGTCGACCATCACCGGGTCCCCCTTGCGCTGGGGGACCGCCACCGGGACGATCTCCTCGGCGAACCGGCCGTCCTTGATGGCGGCGGCAGCCCGCTCGTGTGAGCCGGCGGCGAAGGCGTCCTGGCGGTCCCGCGGGATGGCAGCAGCCCGGCTGTAGCGCTCGGTGCCCGCCCCCATGGCGCAGTCGTCGAACGCGCACCAGAGGCCGTCGTGCATCATCGAGTCCACGACGGCGGCGTCACCCATGCGGTAGCCGGCCCTCGCCCCCGGCAGCAGGTACGGGGCCTGGGTCATGGACTCCATCCCGCCCGCCACCACGACCTCGGCGTCGCCGGCGCCGATCATCTGGTCGGCCAGGTGGATCGTGTTGAGGCCGGAGAGGCACACCTTGTTGACGGTGGTGGCCGGCGTGGTCATGGGGATGCCGGCCCTGACGCCGGCCTGGCGGGCCGTGATCTGGCCGGCGCCGGCCTGGAGCACCTGGCCCATGAGCACGTAGTCGACCTGGTCCGGCGTGACCCCGGCCCGCTCGAGGGCGGCGGCGATGGCGAGGCCCCCGAGGTCGGCGGCGCTGAAGCCGGCCAGCGCCCCTGACAGCCTGCCGATGGGGGTTCTTGCTCCTGCGACGACGACGGAACCGGGCATGGGACCTCCCGCGGGACGACTGCCATTCCTATCTTCCTCCCCAGTGTAGGGAGGCGGCGGGGCAAGTAGCTTTGGGCCATGAGAGAGCACCTCGAGGCCATCCTGGCCGGTGCCCCTGGCCGGGACCTGGCCGGCCTCCCCCTCCCCGAGTCGTACCGGGCCGCCGTGGTGCGCAGGGACGAGGTGGCCATGTTCGAGGGGGTGCCGAGCGACGAGAAGGACCCCCGGCTCTCGCTGCACCTGGACGACGTGGCCGTGCCCGAGCTGGCCCCGGACGAGGCCTTCGTGGCCGTCATGGCCAGCGCCATCAACTTCAACACGGTCTGGACCTCGATCTTCGAGCCCCTTCCGACGTTCGGCTTCCTGGAGAGGCTGGGCCGGGAGAGCCGTTGGGGCGCCCGCCACGACCTGGCGTACCACGTGGTCGGCTCCGACGCGGCCGGCGTGGTCGTGCGGGCCGGCTCGGCCGTGCGCAACTGGCGCCCCGGCGACCGGGTCACCGTGCACTGCAACTACGTCGACGACCAGGACCCGAGCGCCCACGACGACTCGATGCTGGCTGCCAGCCAGCGCATCTGGGGCTTCGAGTCCAACTTCGGGGGCCTGGCCGACCTGGCCCTGGTCAAGGCGAACCAGCTCATGCCCAAGCCGGCCCACCTGTCCTGGGAGGAGGCTGCGTGCAACGCCCTCTGCAACTCGACGGCCTACAGGATGCTCGTGTCGCGCAACGGCGCCGACATGCGCCAGGGCGACGTGGTGCTGGTCTGGGGCGCCTCGGGGGGCCTCGGCGGCTACGCCGTGCAGTACGTCCTGAACGGCGGGGGCATCCCCGTCGGCGTGGTCTCCTCGCCGGAGAAGGCCAAGCTGCTGGCCGGGCTCGGGGTCGAGGCGATCATCGACCGTAGGGCGGCCGGGTACCGGTTCTGGTCCGACGAGCACACCCAGGACGAGGACGAGTGGCGCCGCCTGGGCCGGGACATCCGGGGACTGGTCGGCGACGACCCCGAGATCGTGTTCGAGCATCCCGGGCGGGACACGATGGGGGCGTCGGTCTTCGTGTGCAAGCGTGGAGGGACCGTCGTGACCTGCGCGGCCACTTCCGGCTACATGATCGAGTACGACAACAGGCACCTGTGGATGAAGCTGAAGACGATCAGAGCCAGCCATTTCGCCAACTACCAGGAGGCCTGGCAGGCCAACCGGCTGGTCGGCCTGGGCCGCATCCAGCCCATCCTCTCGGCCTCGTACCCCCTCGAGGACGTCGGCGAGGCCACATATCAGGTCCACCGGAACCTGCACGAGGGCAAGATCGGGGTCCGCTGCCTGGCCCCGGCCGACGGGCTCGGCGTCGAGGACCAGGCCCTGCGGGAGAAGGTGGGCGAGGACCGCATCACGTTGTTCCGGAGGTTGGCGGCATGACCAACTGGCCGGTCCCGCCCCTGTCCGGGCTCCTCACCCAGGTCGACCACGTGGGCATCGCCGTGCGGGACCTTCGCGCCGCGGCCGCCTGGTACGAGGCCGTGTTCGGGGTCGAGGTGGCACATCGGGAGTCGATCGAGCCCGACCTCGTGGAGGAGGCGCTCATCCGGGTGGGCGACTCCTACGTCCAGCTCCTGTGCCCGACCTCGCCGGAGTCCCCCGTGGCGAGGTTCCTGGAGCGCCGGGGGGAGGG
>JBOGGR010000363.1:0-5719 GCA_050744025.1 Acidimicrobiales bacterium | reverse complement strand
GGCCGTGGGCACGTACGGGCCGGTCGAGCCGAGGGTGGAGGGCGGCACGACCAGGTGCTGGTCCCCCGCCGTCGCGGGGATGAAACGGTAGGTGGCAACAGCAGTCCCCTTCGGCCCCTCGATCTGGATGTGGACCACCGGCGGTCGCAGGACGATGCCGGCCAGGCGGGCGCCCAGCGGCCGGGGCAGAGGTCTCCAGGCAGCGAGGACGGCGTCCCCCCTGGGCGCGGCCGGCACCGTGACCCAGCGGTCCCAGCCGGTATGCACGGTCTTCATGACCGTGGGCTGCGAGCAGCGGGGCGCCACCTGCGCCAGCACCTGCCACCTCGCCGTGGCCCGGAGCTGGGCGTAGTTGCAGACCAGCGCCACCTGGGTGGCAGGGGGGGTGAAGGCCGGGTACCGGCCGTCCAGGACCGGGCCGGGCTGGCGGAGTATCCGGGCCGGGGCGTCAGAGGAGCCGAGCAGGCCGGCATCCTGCCGGTCGAGCCACGGCGTGTACGCGACGTAGTCCTGGAAGAGCGGGGGCGGGTCCCAGGAGAGCGAGGGGTAGGCCCAGGCCACCGACTCCTCGGACGGCTCGATCCACACCGTCTCTGCCTTCACGAGAGCGAGGGTCGCCGGGTCCAGGCCGTAGCCGGCGCGCATGGCCGCCCGGGCGCCGGAGACGGTGGCGGCCCGGCTGGAGGAGGAGTCGAGCCCCCCCGCCTGATGGGCCAGCGCCTCGATCCCGGCCACGGGGTCGACGTTTGCCCGGGGGACGAAGGAGGCGGTGTCGAAGGCGAGCAGGCAGAGGACGGCCACCCCGGCGCCAAGGGCGAGCGGGGGCCACCGGCCCGCGGTGCCGGCCCCCGGGCCGGCGCGTGCCCGTAGCCCGGCCAGGGCCATGACGGCCACGCCGAAGAAGATGAGCGAGTGGAGGTTGTGCCGGACGAAGCCCTCCTTGAACGAGGCAGCCAGCACGGCCACGACGAGGAGCCCGACGCCCCAGCGGCGGGCCCCTCGGAGGCTGCGCACCTCGAGGGCGGCCACGGCCAGCACGATCGCGGCCACCACCGGGGCGCGCCAGTAGTCCCCGCCGAGCGTGGGCACCTCCAGCCCCATGGCGCCCGAGTAGCCGGCGGTCACCTGCACCGAACCGGTCACCCAGGTGACGAGGTCGAGGAGGTGGTTGCCGGTGGCCACCCAGCCGGCGATCGTGGCCACCACGAAGCCGTCCAGCACTAGCAGGACCCGCCGCCCCCTCGCCCTCGGGCCGGCGATCACGGCGACGAGGGCCAGCACCAGCGCCACCAGCCCGACGCTGAACTTGACGAGCAGGCCGAGGCCTGCCATCCCGCCAAGCAGGAGGACCACGGCCTTCTCCTGGCGCTCGGTCAGCTCCCCCCGCGGGAGGGCCAGGCACCACACCACGACCAGCCCGATCAGGGGCTCCGGGGTGACGATCAGGAACACGCCGACCCCGGCCACCCAGGCCAGGGCGGCGGCCACAGGAAGCCGGAACGATCGGCGCAGCGACCACACCAGGCTGGCCATCACCGCCACCCTCAGCGCGGCCAGCCACACGGCGGCCGCCACCGCCGGACCGGTGTAGTAGAGCGCCCCGTACGTGAGGAACCCGAGGGGCCCGTAGGCGAACTGGATGCGGGAGCCGAACCCGAGCCCCTGGTGCCGGGCCATGTCCAGCCCCGCCTGCCAGCCCTGGTCGATCCCGGCCTGGGGGGCGAGCCCGACGGCCGGCCACGTGACGGCCGCCAGGACCACCCCGAGGCCCACCGTCACCAGCACCGGGTGGCGGCCCACCACCTGGCGGGCGGCCGGCAGCCCGACGCGCTCGTAGAGGGCCAGGGACGCCATGTCGCCCCGCAGGCTACGGCCCGGGAGCTCGCCCCCGCCGGTAGCCTGCTGGGGGTGGCGTCGCCCGAGGAGCCGGTGGGTCTGCCCGACGGGCTGGCAGTCGTGGTGAAGGCCGACTGCCCGACCTGTCGGCTCGTCACCCCGGTCCTCTCCCAGCTGGCGTCGGCCGTCCCTGCCCTCACGGTGGTCACCCAGGACGACCCGTCGTTCCCGCCCGGAGTGGACGCCGTGGACGACACCGGCCTCGACCTGTCGTGGCGGCTCGGCATCGAGACGGTCCCCACCCTGGTCCGCATCGAGGGAGGCAGGGAGGTGGCCCGCGAGGTGGGGTGGTCCAGGCCGGCGTGGGAGGCCCTCACCGGGGAGGCGGGCCTCGGGCAGGGGCTGCCGGAGCACCGGCCGGGGTGCGGGTCGCGCACTCAGCTGCCGGAGGTGGCCGCGGAGCTGGAGGCGCGCCGGTGGCCATTCCTCCTACGATCGAGGCGGATCGAGCTGGCCGAGCTGGAGGACGAGGCCGAGGCCGCCTTCGAGCGGGGGTGGACCGACGGGCTGCCGGTGGTGGCCCCCACCGAGGCCAGGGTGGCCCGCATGCTCGGGGGCACGGGCCGCGACCCTGGGGAGGTGGTGGCCGTGGTGCCGCCCGACCTGGTCGAGGCGACGGTCGAGAAGGTGGCCGTCAACGCCGTCCTGGCCGGCTGCAGGCCCGAGTACCTGCCGGTCGTCCTGGCGGCCGTGGAGGCGGCCTGCACGCCGGAGTTCAACGCCCACGGGCTGCTCGCCACCACGTACTTCTCCGGCCCCGTCGTCGTCGTCAACGGCCCGGTGGCTCGCGCCATCGGCATGAACAGCGGCATCAACGTCCTCGGGCCCGGCAACCGGGCCAACGCCACCATCGGCAGGGCGCTCCAGCTCGTCGTCCGCAACGTCGGGGGCGGGCGCCCGGGAGAGGTGGACAGGGCCACGATGGGCAACCCGGGGAAGTACACGTTCTGCTTCGCGGAGGACGAGGCCGGGTCGCCCTGGGAGCCGCTGTCGGTGGAGCGGGGGGCGCCCGCGGGGACCTCCACCGTGACCCTGTTCGCCGGGGAGGGGCCCCGGGCGGTGGTCGACCAGGCGTCTCGGGACCCGTGGTCGCTCTGCCGCACGTTCGCTGCCTGCCTGCGCACCGTCGCCCACCCGAAGCTCCCGCTCGGCTTCGACGCCATGCTCGTGGTGTCCCCCGAGCACGCCCGGGTGCTGGGGGAGGCCGGGTGGGGCAAGCCCCGGCTGCGGGCCGCCCTCTACGAGCTGCTCTCCCTGCCCGTGGCCGAGCTGGTGAAGGGGGCAGGGGGCATGGCGGAGGGGATCCCGGCCCAGGCGGCGGGGGGGGCCGCGCCCGCCGTCTCCAAGTTCCGCCCCGGTGGGCTCCTGATCGTGCACGCCGGAGGCCGAGCCGGGATGTTCTCGGCCATCATCGGAGGCTGGGTGTCCGGGGCCGCCGGCAGCCAGCCCGTCACCTGGGAGGTACGGACTTGACCATCAGCGAACAGCGGGTGCTCCTCGACCCGACCTCGGAGCGGGCGCCGACGCTCCGGCCCCGGGCCCCCCGCCCTGCCTCCCTCGCCGGAGCCACCGTCGGGCTGCTCGACATCTCCAAGGCGAGGGGCGACGTCTTCTTGGACCGGCTGGCGGCGCGCCTCTCCGAACGGGGCCTGCGGGTGGAGCGCTACGCCAAGCCGACCTTCGCAAAGCCTGCCCCCGTCGACCTCCGCCAGCGCATAGCCGCCACCTGCGAGGTGGTCGTCGAGGCTCTCGCCGATTGAGGGAGCTGCACGTCGTGCAGTGTGCACGACATCGTGGACATCGAGTCGAGGGGCGTCGCCGGGGTGTTCGTCGCCTCCGACGAGTTCCGTGACGCGGCGGTCGCGCAGGCCCGGTCCCTCGGCGCCGACCCGGCCGCGGTCTTCGTGGCCCATCCCATCCAGGACAGGACCGACGACGAGCTCCGAACGCTCGCCGACGGGGCCCTCGACGCCATCGTCGCCTCGATCACGGGCTGAGGCCGGCCCCTCAGGAGGGCGGCCTCGCCACTGGCCTGGTCGCCCCGTCCCCTGCACGCCGGCCGCCCCGGGCCCGCGCCAGCCAGGGCGCGTCGCGGCGCCCCAGCACGCCGAGGTCCGCCTGGCGCGCCCTCAGCCAGGCCTCCAGATCGGCGGCCGGGAGCGAGGGCGCGAAGTGGTGCCCCTGGGCCCGGTTGCAGCCGAGCTCGAGGAGGCGGTGGGCGACGTTGGCGGACTCCACGCCCTCGGCCACCACGGCTATGCCGAGCTCGCGGCCGAGCGCGACGATCGCCCGCAGGACCGGGGACCGGGCGCTGGCCATCCCCGACACCACGAGCGACCTGTCGATCTTGATCTCGTCCACCGGCAGCGACTCGAGGTGGGCCAGGGACGAGTAGCCCGTCCCGAAGTCGTCGAGGCTGACCCGCACCCCGAGCGCCCGCAGCGCCCCGACCAGCTCGACGGCCAGGTGACCGTGGACCAGGGGCGCCCCCTCGGTCAGCTCCAGCGAGAGGAGGTGCGCCGGCAGCCGGTGCTGGGCCAGGCAGACTGCGACCCGCGCGGGGAAGTCCGCGTCGGTGAGGTCCCGGGCCGACATGTTCACCGAGACGGGCAGGTCGAGGCCTGCCCCCAGCCAGGCCACGCACTGGGCCGCGGCGTGGTCGAGGACCCACGTGGTGATGGCCCGCACCTGGCCGGTGGCCTCGGCCAGCGGGATGAACTCGGCCGGAGGCAGCAGCCCGAGGCGGGGGTGGTCCCAGCGTACCAGGGCCTCCACCCCGACCACCCGGCCGGTGCGCAGGTCGACCTCGGGCTGGTAGTGCAGGACGAGCTCGTCGCCCGCCATGGCCCCGTGGAGCTCGCCCGCCAGCACCAGGCGGCGGGCCCCGCCCTGGTCGTCCTCGAGCCGGTAGGAGGCGTACGGGAGGCCGCCCCGCTTGGCCTGGTACATGGCCGCGTCGGCGTGCTCGAGTACGAGGTCCACCTCCTCCCCGTGGCCGGGCACGCGCACGATGCCGATGCTCGCCCCGATCTCCACGGCCGTCCCGCTCACCATGAACGGCGCGCTGAGCGCGGCGCTGACCCTGGCCGCGGCCGCCTCGGGCTCCTCCCCGTCCGGCGGCGCCGGGACGACGGCTGCGAACTCGTCGCCGCCCAGCCTGGCGACGAACCCCCTCGTCCCCAGCGCCACGACGAGGCGGTGGGCCACCTGGCTCAAGAGGGCGTCGCCGCGGTGGTGGCCGAGGGTGTCGTTCACCTCCTTGAAGCGGTCCAGGTCGAGCAGGAGCACGGCCATCCGGCGGGGGACCGCCCCGTCGCCGGCCAGGGCCCGCGCCAGGTGGTCGTGGAACGCGCCCCGGTTGGCCAGGCCGGTCAGGGGGTCGTGGGTCGCCTGGTGCGCGAGCCTGGCCCGGTGGGCCCGCTCCAGCTCTCGAAGCCGGCCCCCGTCCATCACTAGGCCGCTCTCGAGCGCCAGTTGGGTGGCGATGTACCGGTCCCGCGGCCCCCAGCGGCGCAGCCGGCTGGCGTCCCCGCAGACCACCCGGCCCACCAGTGCGTCCGCCGCGAAGACGGGGATGCTCGCGTAGGAGCGCAGGCCCAGGGTCTCGACCAGGCCGCCGGGCCGGAGCGGGCGCTCGCCGCTGCCCCCGACGAAGTGGGGCTCCCGGGCGCCGCGGACGTGCGGCCAGGCCGGGGACTCCGCACGGTCGAAGGTGGCCATGGCCCGCCGCACGGCGGCATCCAGCTCGGGCGGCACGTCCAGGGTGGCGACGTCGAGCCGGGAGGACGCGAGGTCGGGGTCGGGGAAGTACACGACGGCGGTG
>JBOGGR010000362.1:0-4097 GCA_050744025.1 Acidimicrobiales bacterium | reverse complement strand
CCCCCGGCCCGTGCGGCCCCGCCGGGCCGGGCCGGGCCTGGCGCCGCCGCTCAGCCCACGCCGACCAGCACCACGCCGACCAGCGCAACGAGCAGCCCCAGCCGCTGCACGCCGCGCAGCCGCTCGCCGAGGACGGCGCGGGCCAGGAGCACGGTGGTGGCCGGGTAGAGCGAGCTCAGCACCGCCACCGAGACGAGCATCCCGTGTTGCACGGCGAGGAGGTACAAGATGTTGGCTGCCACGTCCAGGCCGCCGGCGACCACCGGGAGCCGGCCCAGCCGCAGCCGGCCCAGCCGCAGCCGGCCCAGCCGCCGTCCGCCGGCACCGCCGGGCCCCGCCAGCCGGCCAGCGCCCAGCTGGCCCACGGCGACGGCCGCGGCGGCGATGACGGCCCAGGCGACGAGGCGGGCCGAGACCAGGGGCCAGAGGCCGGCGGCCGCCCCCACCGGGCGCAGCAGGACGAAGAACAGCCCGAACCCGACCCCGGCGGACACCGCCAGCACCATCGCCCTGTGGTCGCGGGTCCGGGGGTCGTGGGTCCTCGGGTCGTGGCCGGGCTCCGCCGGCGCCCGGCCGGAGTCGGCGCTCACCAGGGCAACCGCCCCCACGCAGAGGGCCACGCCGCCCAGCACCAGGGCGCCGGGGCGCTCGCCTATGGCCAGGCCGGCGACGACCGGGACGGCGGCAGCGACCACGGCCGAGGCCGGGGCGACCACGCTCATGGACCCGGTGGCCAGCGCCTCGTAGAACGCGGCGACGCCCGCCCCCCCGGCCAGCCCGGCCAGGCCGCCCCAGGCGAGCGCGGCGGCCGTTGCGTGCCCGGGGGCCAGGAGGGCCGCCACGAGCAGCCCCAGCAGGCCGACAGGCGTGCTCACGAGGAGGACGGAGAGGGCCGACGATCGCCGCGACGCCACCCCGCCCAAGAAGTCGGAGCTCCCATAGAGAACTGCTGCCCCCAACGCCATGATGGCCGCCACCTCGTCCCACCTCCTCCGGGTATCGTCGGCCCCGTGAGCCCGGAGCCGGTCGGTATGATGTACCGTACATTATAGCAGGCCGACCGGAGCGCCCGTGCCGGACGTACCTGCAGTAGGCGCCGCGGTGGCCCGGACGGTGCGGGCCCTGCGCAACGCCAGGGGGTGGAGCATGGACTCCCTCTGCGCCCGCGCCGGCGTCAGCAAGGGGGTCCTGGTGGCCCTGGAGCAGGGCCATGCCAACCCGAACCTGGTCACCCTCATCCGCTTGGCCGAGGCCTTCGGCGTTCCCCTCACCCGCCTCGTGCAGGTGGACGAGGTCCCGGCCGTCCAGGTGGTGGCTGCCGAGCGCGCGGTGGTCCTCTGGCAGGGGGAGGCCGGCGGCACCGGCACGCTGCTCCTCGGCACGGACGCGCCCGAGGCCATGGAGCTGTGGCGCTGGGTGATGCAGCCGGGCGAGTCCTACGGCGGCGACGGCCACGCCGCCGGCACCCGGGAGCTGGTCACGGTCGAGCGCGGCGAGCTGTCCCTCGTGGCCGCCGGCGAGGACCACCGCCTCCCGGCCGGCTCCTCGGCCTCCTTCGCCGGCGACCGGCCCCACACCTACGCCAACGAGGGCGGCGCCCCGGTGTCCTTCGTCATGGTCGTCACCGTGCCCCAGCCGCCGGCGCCGGAGTGAAGGACCCTGGTCGGCCCCACGCGCATCCTCGGAACGGCAGCCCGCGGTCCCCGAGCGTGCCGCCCGCCCCGGCCCCGCTCAGCCCTCCCGGACCACGTCCTCCGGCCGGACGTCGTCCCGCCGGCCCAGGTAGACGGGGTGGCGCAGGAGCCCGTCGGGGCTCCACTCGCTGAAGGCCACCTCGACCACCAGGGCCGGCTCGGCGAACCGCCCGCGGCGGCGGACCGGGCCCGGGAGCTCGGGAGGGGGCAGGAACGGGCTGGCCGGCCGGGCCAGCTCGGCCACCGATCGGTGCAGCGCCTCGAGCTCGGCCTCGGTGAAGCCGCTCCCGACCCGCCCGGCGTAGCGCAGGCCCCCCGCCTCGTGGTAGCCGACGAGGACGGCGCCGATGGTCCCGGCCCGCCTCCCGTCGCCCGGGAGCCAGCCGCCCACCACCAGCTCCTGCCGGCGGCGGTGCTTGACCTTGCGCCAGTGGGGCGACCGCCGGCCCGGCTGGTAGCGGCTGTCCAGGCGCTTGGCCATGAGCCCCTCGAGGCCCCGGGCCCGGGTCGCCTCCAAGAGGGCCCGGCCGTCCCCGACGTGGTACGCCGGGACCAGGCAGGCGGGCCCGCCGAGGTCGAGCCCTTCGAGGCGGGCCCGGCGGTCGGTGTAGGGGAGGTCCAGCAGGGACCGCCCGTCCAGGTGCAGGAGGTCGAAGGCGACGTAGGTGACGGGGGCGAGCCGGGCCCGGGCGGCCGCCGACCCCGCCGCCACGTGGAGGCGCCGGGCGAGGAGGTGGAAGCTGGGCCGTCCCTCGGGGTCGAAGGCCACCACCTCCCCGTCGAGGAGCGCATCCCGCCCCCCCAGCGCCCCGGCCAGCTCCGGGAACTGAGCGGTGACGTCCCGCTGGTTGCGGCTCTCCAGCCGGACCCGCCCGGCGGTGACGAAGGCGATCGCCCGGGCCCCGTCCCACTTGACCTCGAGGCCCCAGCGGTCCTCGTCAGCCGGGAGCTCGTCCGAGGCCAGCGCCATCATCGGGTCGAGGTGGTCGGGCATGGCCCCGGGCGCACCGGCGCCGGGGCCGGCTCCCTCTCCTCTCACGGGGCCATCTTCCACCTCCGTCGGGCCTCGGGCGGCCCAGCAGTCCCGGTGAGGGGGCCGGGTAGATTGGGCCGGTGCCCCGGCGCTACTGGGTCGAGACCCTCGGCTGCCCCAAGAACCAGGTCGACTCGGACAAGCTGGCCGGCACCCTCCTGGCCGACGGGATGGCCCCGGCCGCCGGCCCCGGCGACGCCGACCTGGTGGTCGTGAACACCTGCGCCTTCATCGAGGCGGCCCGCGAGGAGTCGATCGAAACCGTCCTCGCCCTCTCCGGCGCCCGCTCGCCCTCCGCCCGCCTGGTCGTGACCGGGTGCCTGGCGCAGCGCTACGGGGACGAGCTGGCCGAGGCGCTCCCCGAGGTCGACCTGGTGGCCGGCTTCGGCGTCCCCGTCACCCTCGGGAGCCGGCCGGGGGCCCGTCCGAGCATGGACCTGCTGGAGCTCCCCCGCCCGCCGGCGGCGGCGCCGTGGGCCTACGTCAAGGTGGCCGAGGGATGTGACCGGGCGTGCGGCTTCTGCGCCATACCGACGTTCCGGGGCAAGCAGCGCTCGCGGCCACCGGCAGCCATTCTTCGAGAGGTGGAGCGCCTCGGGGTGAAGGAGGTGGTCCTCGTCGCCCAGGACCTCGCCTCCTACGGGCGGGACCTGGGCCGCCCGGGGGCCGTCGTCGACCTCGTGGCGGCGGTCGCCGAGCTGGTCGACCGGGTGCGGCTCCTCTACCTGTACCCGTCGTCGCTCTCCGCCGGGCTCGTGGACGCCATCTGCGCCACGGGCGTGCCCTACTTCGACCTCTCGCTCCAGCACGTGTCCCGGCCTCTGCTCCGGGGGATGCGGCGCTGGGGCGACGGGGAGCGGTTCCTCGCCCGCATCCGGGCCATCCGGGCGCAGGAGCCCGAAGCCGCCATGCGCTCGTCGTTCATCGTCGGCTACCCGGGCGAGACCGAGGAGGACCACGACCGGCTCCTCGCCTTCCTGGCCGAGGCCGAGCTGGACTGGGCCGGCTTCTTCGCCTACTCGCGGGAGGAGGGGACCCTCGCTGCCGGCATGGGGGGTGCTGTGGCGGACGGCCTCGTGGCCGCGCGCCTCCGGGAGTGCAGCGAGCTCCAGGACGCGGTGACGGCCCGCCGGCGGGCCGACCTGGTCGGGCAGGAGGTCGAGGTCCTGGTCGACGAGCCCGGGGTCGGGCGCTCCCACCGTGAGGCGCCCGAGATCGACGGCATCGTGGCGGTCCCCTCCGAGCTGGCGGTCGGGAGCCTGGTGCCGGTGGTGGTCACGGCCGCCGAGGGGCCGGACCTGCGAGCCGAGCTGGTGCCGGCGGCTGCGGCGTGCGGGGCGGCCGGGGCGGCGTGCGGGGCGGCCTGGGCG
>JBOGGR010000361.1:0-9618 GCA_050744025.1 Acidimicrobiales bacterium | reverse complement strand
GACCAGGGTGGCGCCGAAGGACGCGGGGGCGGAGCCGGCCGCCGGGGAGCCGGACGCCGGGGCGGAGCCGGCCCCCGGGGCGGAGCCGGCCCCCGGCGCCCCCTCCACCTCGAACGTGCCGACCACGTCCCACCACGCCCCGGGCCGGAAGCGCATCCGGGCCCGCTCCCGCTCGACCAGGATGCGGGTGGCCACGCTCTGGACCCGGCCCGCCGAGAGCCGGGGCATGACCTTCTTCCAGAGAACGGGGGAGACCTCGTAGCCGTAGAGCCGGTCCAGGATCCGCCTGGCCTCCTGGGCGTCGACGAGGCGCCGGTCGAGCTCCCTGTGGTCGTCCACGGCCCGGGCTATGGCCGGCCGGGTGATCTCGTGGAAGACCATGCGCTTGACCGGCACCCGCGGCGCCAGGACCTCGAGCAGGTGCCAGGCGATGGACTCGCCCTCCCTGTCCTCGTCGGTGGCGAGGTACACCTCGCTCGCATCCTTCACGAGCGACTTGAGCTTCTGGACCTGGCTCCTCTTCTCCTTGGCGACCACGTAGAGCGGCTTGAAGCCGTTGTCGACGTCGACGCCGAGCCGAGCCCACGGCTCGCCCTTGTAGGCGGCCGGCACGTCGGCCGCGTTGCGCGGCAGGTCCCGGATGTGGCCGATCGAGGACTCGACCACGAACCCCGGCCCGAGGAAGCCGGCGATGGTCTTGGCCTTGGCCGGCGACTCGACGATGACGAGGGGCTTGGGCATGGTGTTCTAAGAGGGTTCGCAGAATAGCCGCCGGCTGTCAAACCGCCCCGTGCCCACCTGCACGGGGCGCGCCCCCAGAGCCCGGCGCCGCGCCGGCTCAGCCCGTCGCCGTGGGCTGCTCCAGCGAGGCGCCGAGCCCGGCTCCCACCTCCGTCGAGGCGGGGCCGGCCGGCGTGGGGGCGTCGCCCATGCTCCCGGTCTTGCGCTTGGAGAAGGCGATGGCGCAGAGCAGCATGGCGAGGGCGATGGCGGCGATGACGTAGCGGGCCGTCGTGTGGTGGTAGAGGGTGAGGACGAGGGGGAGGATCAGGAGAGACACCAGGTTCATGACCTTGATGAGGGGGTTGAGGGCCGGCCCGGCCGTGTCCTTGAACGGGTCGCCGACGGTGTCGCCTATGACCGCAGCCTTGTGGCCCTCGGAGCCCTTGCCCCCCTCGTGGCCGTCCTCGATGAACTTCTTGGCGTTGTCCCAGGCCCCGCCGGAGTTGGAGAGGAACACGGCCATGAGCTGGGAGGTCACGATGGCCGCCGCCAGGAAGGCGCCGAGGGCGTAGTAGTTGATGCCGAACCCGACGATGACGGGGGTGAGGATCGCGAGGAGGGCAGGGGTGGTGAGCTCGCGCTGGGCCGCGCCCGTGCAGATGGCGATGACCCGGCCGTACTCGGGCTTCTCGGTCCTGTCCATGATGCCCGGGTGCTCGCGGAACTGGCGGCGCACCTCCTCCACGACCGTGCCGGCCGAGCGGCCGACGGCCCGGATGGCCAGGCCTGAGAACATGAAGGCGACCGAGCCGCCTATCAGCAGGCCGACGAAGACCGTCGGGTTGGCAACGTTGATCTGGGTCGCCGCCGCCTTGAACAGGGCCGAGCCGACTGCGTGCAGGTTGAGCTGGGAGCCGATGGTCTCCACGAACGAGGCGAAGAGTGCGATGGTGGCGATGACGGCCGACGCGATGGCCACCCCCTTGGTGATGGCCTTGGTCGTGTTCCCAACCGCGTCGAGGTTGACCATGATGCTCTGGGCCTCGCCCCCGAACTCGCCGGCCATCTCGGCGATGCCCGCCGCGTTGTCGGAGACGGGGCCGAAGCTGTCCTCCGACACCACCATGCCTGTGGTGGAGAGCAGCCCGATGCCGATGAGCGACACCAGGTACAAGGTGAGCTCGATGTTGGCGACGCCACCGATCGCTATAGCTATGGCGATGGCTATGACTATGGCGAGGAGGGCCCAGACCGTGGACTCGAGGCCGGCCGAGAGCCCCGAGAGGATGGTGGTCGCCGGGCCCGTGCGGGAGGACTCGGCGATCTCGCGGACCGGGCCGCGCTCGGTGGACGTGAAGTGCTCGGTGATGAGGCTCGCCACCTGGCCGAGGCCGACGCCGACCAGCACGGCCCAGAACACCTCGAGGTCGTGCACGTAGAACTGGGCCACGAGGAGGGCGGCGATCACCGTGGCCAGGCCCGAGAGGCGATAGCCCCGGTTGATGGCGGTCATGGCCGTGCGGTCCCGCTTCAGGCCCTTCACCGAGAAGATCCCGCCGATGGAGGCGAGGATGCCGAAGGCGACGACGATGAGGGGGAACACGACGCCCTTCACGGGATTGACGTGGATCGTCTGGAAGGCGGCGTAGCCGAGGATCAGCGCGGCGATGATCGTGATCTCGTAGGACTCGAACAGGTCGGCCGCCATGCCTGCGCAGTCGCCCACGTTGTCGCCCACGTTGTCGGCGATGGTGGCGGCGTTGCGGGGGTCGTCCTCGGGGATGCCGGCCTCGACCTTGCCCACCAGGTCGGCACCCACGTCCGCCGCCTTGGTGAAGATCCCGCCGCCGACCCTCATGAACAGGGCCAGCAGCGAGCACCCGAAGCCGAAGCCGACCAGCACCTCCACCACCGAGTTCTGGAAGACCAGGGTGATGCCGGCGGCCCCGATCAGGCCGAGGCCGACGACGAATAGCCCGGTGATGCCCCCGGTCCGGAAGGCGACCCGGAGGGCGCCCGCCATCGACCCCAGCCGGGCTGCGGCAGCGGTGCGGACGTTGCCCCTCACCGCGAGGCTCATGCCGACGAAGCCGGTGAGGCCCGAGAAGGTGGCCCCCACCAGGAAGGCGACGCCCCTCGACACCGCAGAGTCGACCCGGGAGAGGGCGACGGTGCCGTTCGGCTCCACCACCTTGGTGGCGGTGAGGGCCACCAGGACCGCGAGCGGGACGATGATGAGCAGGATCCCCTTGAACTGGCGCCTGAGGAAGGCGACGGCCCCCTCCTGGATGGCGGCCGCGATCTCCTTCATGACAGTCGTGCCCTGGTCGGCGGCCAGGACCTGGCGCATCAGGAGCACGGCCACGAGGAGGCTCAGCACGCCGCAGGCGAGGGCGAAGTAGAGCCAGCTCACCTCGGCCCCCCCGAGGGTGAAGGCCTGGTAGTTCCCCTCGGTGGCGAGGAGGTGGGTCATGCCGGGCACGGCGACTCCTTCTTCACGTAGATCTGGCGGGCGATCTTCTCGCCGAGGGCCCGGTCCTTCCCCTCGACGCGCAGGACCACCGGGCCGTCGAAGGGATGCTTCTCGATGACCTCGACCTTCACCCCTGGCCGCAGGCCCAGCGTGCCGAGGAAGGCCACCACCTCCGGGGCGAGGGACCCGGGCACGGCCACCACGGCGACGTCGCCGGCCTCGAGGGCGTAGAGGGGCGGCAGCTCGGCGATCTCGGCCCCCTCGGGCTCGGGGATCGGGAAGCCGTGGGGGCAGGTGGCGGGCCGGTCCAGGGCCACGAACAACCGGTCCTCGACCTCCCCGGGCAGGTCGTGCTCGAAGCTGGCGGCCAGGCGGTCGGCCTCGTTCCAGGGGTAGCCGAGCATGTCCGAGAGGAATCGCTCCACGATCCGGTGGCGGCGGATGGCCGCGGCGGCGGCGCGGCGGCCCAAGGGGGACAGCTCGACGCCCCGGTAGGGGCGGTGCAGGGCCAGGCCCCGGTCGGCCAGGCGCTTGACCGCCGCCGTGGCCGTGCCCGGGCTGACGCCGAGCGCCCCGGCCAGGTCGCCCGTGTGAGCGCCGTTGCCGTCCTTGGCCAGCCGGTAGACCGCCTTCAGCATCTCCCGCTCGGATCGTGTCAGGTCGATGTCTTGAACGGGGGGAAGATAGTTTTTGCCCCTCCAAAATGCAAGCGGCCCACCATCGCGATCAGGCGTCGGCCTCGCCGGGCTCCTCCCCCTCGGGGGGCAGCAGCTCGATCAGGGGGTTGAGGATGGCGAGGCGGCCGCTCGCCTGGGTGACCATGCCCTCGGCCACCAGGCGGGTGCCGGTGGAGATCCCAGCCACCTCGCGCCGGCCGAACACCAGCGTGAGCCCCCCGCTGTCGTCCACCACGGTGGCGGTGAAGCGGGGGGTGTCCCCCCACGGCTGGACCTGGACCGACCGCACCCGCCCGGCCACCTTGGCCCGCTGGCGCCACCGGACCTCGGAGATGGGCACGGTCCCTGGCACGGGGGGACGGGCCGTCGCCCCGTGCCCCGCCGCGGCGCTCCTCCCGTCCCGTCCCGGGCGGGGACGGGCCGGGCCGCGGGGCCCGTCGGGCACCCGCCCCTTCTCGAGGGGGTCCTCCTCGACCTGGAAGGGCACGATGGTGGCGTTGGCGTGGGGCAGGCGGCTCACCTGCCCGGCGATGCGGTCGGCGGTGCGGTCGTGGAGCAGCCGGCTCCAGCCCCTGGCGTAGGCCCGGCGGGGGAGGAGGACGCTCACCTCGGTGTCGCCCCCGGACAGTGTCTCGGCCACGAGGACGAGGGCATCCCTCAAGAGGCGCCGGCTGGGGCAGTCCCGCAGGTCGAGGATGACGTCCTCGGGGAGCCCGAGGCGCTCCCAGGAAGCCTTCAGGCGATCGGCTGCCTGACGGTCGATCACGAAGTGGACGGCGCGCAGCTCGTCGGGGTGAAGGGTCCTGGCGTACTGGATCGCCCGGGCGGCCGCCAGGTCCAGGCGGTCCACGAAGACCAGAACGACGTGGCGGCGCAGCCCCCTGGCCCCGGCGGCGCGGGCCGCCCCCCGCTCCAGCCGCTCGGTCTCCCGCTCGTACTGGCGGTGGGTGCGGGTGAGCCCGTACACGATGATCGGCACGGCCACCACGACCGCCCACGCCCCCCTCGTGAACTCGGTCACGCCGAAGATGACCACCACGATGAAGCAGACCACCCCGGCGACGCCGTTGATGGCGACGTTGCGCCGCCACCGGCCCTGCCGCGAGGTGAAGTGGTGCTTGGTCATGCCCACCCCCGACATGGTGAAGCCGGTGAAGACCGAGATGGCGTAGAGCGGGATGAGGCTCGTCACCTTGGCCCGCGTCACGAGCAGCAGGACCACCGACACGACGGTGAGCACGACGACGCCGTTGGAGTACACGAGCCGGTGGCCCCGCCGGGTCAGCTGCCGGGGGAGGTAGCGGTCCTCGGCCACGAAGCTGACGAGGAAGGGGAAGCCGTTGAAGCTGGTGTTCGCGGCCAGGATGAGGATGAGCGCGGTGGACGCCTGGAGGCAGTAGTGGGGGACGGCGCCGGCGAGCCCCCCGCCGTAGACGGCCCCGCCGATCTCGGACAGCACGGTGGGCGTCCCCGACGTGAACGGGACGGCGTGGGTGAACGCGGCCAGGACCGACACGCCGAGGAAAAGGGAGCCGAGGATCGTGCTCATGAGGACGAGGGTGGTCCGGGCGTTGCGGGCCTGGGGCTCCTTGAACACGGTGACGGCGTTGGAGATGGCCTCGGTCCCGGTCAGGCCGGAGCCGCCGTTCGCGAAGGCCTGGAGGATGAAGAAGAGCCCGGCCCCGAGCAGGAGGCCGTGGCCGGGGTGGCGCCCGGCCATGAGCTGGTACGCCCCGGGCTGGTGGACCGAGAGCTTGGTCAGGCCCCCGGTGGCCGCCTGGACCAGCCCGTAGACGATCAGCGCCGCCATGTTCAGCATGAAGAAGTAGGTGGGCAGGGCGAAGGTCTTGCCCGCCTCCCTGATCCCGCGCAGGTTCCCGTAGGCGATGACGACGACGAAGAAGAGGGCCAGCCAGAGGTCGATGGCGTGGCCCTGGAAGGACGGGGGGAGGACCGAGGTGATGGCGTCGGCGCCGGCCGACACGGAGACCGCCACCGTGATCGTGTAGCTGATGAGCAGGGCTGCCGCCGGGATCTGGGCCGCCGCCAGGCCGAAGTTCTCCCTCGTCACCACGTAGGACCCGCCGGTGACCGGGTAGGCCTTCACGACCTGGCGGTAGCAGGCGGTGACGAAGGCCAGGACGACGAGGATCCCGGCTGTGAGCGGTCCGATCAGGCTGAACGCGGCCGCCCCCACGACGGGCACCAGGATCACGAGCATCTGCTCGGTGGCGTAGGCCGAGGACGACACGACGTCGGAGGACAGCACGGCCAGGGCGGTCGGCTTCCCCAGCTGCTGGGAGCCGAGCTCCTCGCTCACGAGGGGCGGGCCGAGGAGCTTGTTCTTGATGCGGTAGGAGAGGGTCTCCGGGAGATCGAGGGACTCCGGCGTCGGCAGTGGCCCCGGAGGCGGCTTGCTCACCGCATCAGTAAACACGACCCCGCCGCCCGCCCCGTGAGTTGTGCGCCGCCCTGGAGCCGTGTTCGATGGTGGCGTGAAGGTCATCGTGGTCGGGTGCGGCCGGGTCGGGTCCGAGCTGGCCACGGCGCTGGTGGCGAAGGACCACGACACGACGATCATGGACAAGTCGGCGGCCGCCTTCCGCCGGCTCCCGCCGCGCTGGGGCGGGCGGACCGTGGTCGGCTTCGGGTTCGACCAGGACCACCTCCAGGAGGCCGGCATCCACGAGGCCGACGCCCTCGCCGCCGTCACGAGCGGGGACAACTCGAACATCTTGACGGCAAGGATCGCGAGGGAGACCTACGAGATCCGGAGCGTCGTTGCCCGCATCTACGACCCCCGCCGGGCGCAGATCTACCGGCGGCTCGGGATCGACACCGTGGCCAGCGTGACCTGGACGGTCGACCAGGCCATGCGGCGGCTGTTCCCCCAGACCTCCTGGACGGACTGGACCGACCCGAGCGGCGAGCTGCTCCTGGTCGAGCGGGGCCTCCCGGCCAGCTGGGCCGGCCAGCGCCTGGAGCACATGGGGGGCCAGGGCCGCCTCCGCCTGGTCGCGGTCAACCGGGCGGCCAGCCCCCTCCTGCCGACCCCGGACCTGGTGGGCCAGGAGGGCGACCGCCTGCACCTGGTCGTGCGCAAGGACGCCCTGGACGACCTCGACCGCATCCTGGCCGAGGGGCCAGGCGGGTGAGGGTCGTCATCGCCGGGGCCGGCAACGTCGGCGTCTTCCTGGCCGAGGACCTCATCAAGGTGGGCCACGACGTGCTGGTGGTGGAGAAGGACCCGGACCTGGCGGCCCGGCTCCAGCCGTCGCTGCCCGCAGCCTGGGTGGTGGGCGACGCCTGCGAGGTCAGGACCCTCCAGCAGGCGGAGCTCGAGACCGCCGACGTCATCGTGGCGGCCACCGGCGACGACGAGGACAACCTCGTGGTGTCCCTCCTGGCCAAGCAGGAGTTCGCCGTCCCCCGCGTCGTGGCAAGGGTCAACCATCCGAAGAACCACTGGCTGTTCAAGCCGACCTGGGGAGTGGACGTCTCGGTGTCGACCCCGCACCTCCTGTCCGCCCTGGTGCAGGAGGCGGTCTCGGTGGGCTCCCTCGTGCGCCTGCTCACCTTCGAGGGGAGCAGCGCCCGCCTCGTCGAGGTCACGCTGGCCGACCACTCCCCCGCCGCCGGCACCTCCATCGCCGAGGTGGGGCTTCCCCGCGACGCCACGATCGTCGCAGTCATGCGCGACAACCACGTGATAGTCCCCCGTGGCGACACCCAGCTCGGGGCCGGCGACGAGATCCTGGCCCTCGTCACGCCCGAGACCGAGGAGGACGTCAAGTCGCTGCTGGTCGGAGCCGAGCCGCCGGAGGCCAAGCCGGACTAGGCCTCGGCGAGCTCGGCCCGGCCGCAGTAGAGGGTCATGCGGACGGTCGTGCCCGGGCCGTCGCCCACGACGAAGTCGACCTCGTCCATCAGGGCCCGGATGAGCGCGACCCCGAGCCCCTGGTCGGAGTCGGGCCGGTAGCCCACGCCGTCGGCGGGGCGGCCGACGACCTGGTCGGGATCGGCGCCCCGGCCCTGGTCCCGGACCACGACCTCGAGGCGATCGTCCGCCTCCGCCCACTCGACGACGACGCGCGGGCTGGCCGCTCCCTCGTCGTAGGACTCGATGGCGTTGGTGCAGGCCTCGGACACGGCCAGCTTGAGGTCGTCGACCCTGTCGTCGGCGAGGTCCCTCCTGGTGGAGGCGAGGGACGACACCACCAGGCGGACCAGCCCCACCAGCTCGGACCGGGCCGGCAGGTCGAGCCCGACGCCGGCGCCGTCCAGCCCGGTAGAGGTCACCCCGGCTGCTCAGGCTGCCGTGGCGGCGGCTACCGAGTCGTGGATCGCGAACACCTTGGTCAGTCCCGTGATCTCGAAGACCTTGAGGATCCTGGGCTGGGTGCAGACCAGGGCCAGGTCCCCGTCGTGGCTGCGGAGCCGCTTCAGCCCTCCCACCAGGACCCCGAGGCCCGTGGAGTCGAGGAAGTCGACCCCCTCCAGGTCGACCACGATGCGGTAGACGCCCTGGCTGACGAGCTCCACCAGCCGCTCGCGCAGCCGCGGAGCGGTGTAGACGTCGACCTCCCCCTGCACGGCCACGACCGTGAAGCCGTCCTGCTGCGTGACCTCCAGACCCAGATCCATGGTCAATGCTTCCTCCTGGCCGGGACATCGAGAGCAGGCCCGAGACCGGGCCCGCGCCGGTGCCTCGACCTCGACGTTACCGCCTCGGCGCCGACGTTGGCACATGCCGCCCACCCCTAGGATCCCGGCCCATGGAGGCGGCCTTCTTCGACCTCGACAAGACGGTGATCGCCAAGGCCTCGATGATCGCGTTCGGCCCCCCCTTCTACCGCGAGGGGCTCATCTCCCGGCGGATGATACTGCGGGGCGTCTACGGCCAGCTGCTGTACCTCCACCTGGGTGCGAACGAGCAGCGCCTGGCCCGGATGCGGGAGTCGGTGCTCACCCTCTCCAGGGGCTGGGATCAGGCCAGCGTCAGGCGGATCGTGGCGGAGACGCTGGAAGAGATCGTCGAGCCGATCATCTTCGGCGAGGCCCTCGAGCTCATCCAGTCCCACCGGGCGGCGGGCCGCCTCGTCTACCTGGTGTCCGCGTCCCCCGAGGAGATCGTGCTGCCCCTCTGCCAGTACCTGGGAGTCGACGGCGCCATCGCCTCCCGGCCCCGCATAGACGCTGCCGGCCGCTACACGGGGGAGATGGAGTTCTACGCCTACGGCGCGTACAAGGTCGAGGCGATGCAGGACCTGGCGTCCCGCCGCTGCATCGACCTGGCGGCTTCCTACGCCTACTCGGACTCGTACACGGACGCGCCGATGCTCGAGGCCGTCGGGCACCCGGTGGCGGTCAATCCCGACCGCGTCCTCCTGAAGCTGGCCAGGGACCGGGGATGGGACGTCCGCCAGTTCGTGCGCCCCGTCCGGCTGCGCACCCGCGTGGCCAGCCAGGGCCGCCCGGCGGCGGCCGCCGGCGTGATCGTCGGCGCGAGCGCGCTGGCACTCGGGTGGCTGCTGGGGAGGAGCCGCCGGTCGGGAGGGCTCAGATGGCCCGAAGCTTCTTGGCCGCCACCGCGCCGAGGGTCACCAGGAGGACCAGCAGGATCAGCTTCTTCATGGGCGCACACGCTAGCCCAGCGCGCCGGGGGGTCCACCCGGCGTCCCACCGGCGTCGGCGGCTAGCGGCAGCGCCGGCGGGGGGCGGCGGCCGGCCGGGGCGGGCGGCGGG
>JBOGGR010000360.1:0-3029 GCA_050744025.1 Acidimicrobiales bacterium | reverse complement strand
GATTCCTTCTGAGCCGTCGACCGCCTCGGCGTAGACCCAAACCTTGTCAACCATGTCGGTCAGACCACCTTCAGCTCTTCGAGGAACGCGACGACCTTCTCCGCGCCCGTGCCGTCGTCTTCGAACTTCTCGCCGGCCTGGCGCGCGGGCGCCTGCTCGACGTTCGTGATCTCCTGGCGCGACCCCGCCCAGCCGACCTGCGACGCGTCGAGGCCGAGGTCGGCCGCAGTCACCTGGTCGACCGGCTTGCTCTTCGCCGCCATGATCCCCTTGAACGAGGGGTAGCGCGGCTCGACGACACCCGCGGTGACACTGACGATCGCGGGCAACGACGCCTCGACCTCGTCGTAGCCGGCCTCGGTCTGGCGCTGCACCTTGACCATCCCGTCAGCGACCTCGATCCTCTTCGCGAAGGTCACCGACGGGAGGCCGAGCAGCTCGGCCACCTGCACCGGCGTCGTCCCGGTGTACCCGTCGGTCGACTCGGTGGCTGCGATGACGAGATCGGGGCCGGCCCGCCTGATCGCGGCCGCGAGGACCTTGGCCGTGCCGAGGGCGTCCGATCCGGCCAGGGCCTCGTCGCTGACGAGGATGGCCCTGGCCGCCCCCATGGCGAGAGCCGTCCGCAGCCCGCTCGTCTCGCCGCGCGGGGCCATCGACACCAGGGTGACCTCACCGCCCCCGGCCTGGTCGGCGAGCTGGAGCGCCATCTCCACCCCGTAGGAGTCGGAGTCGTCGAGGATGAGCTTGCCGTCCCGCTTCAAGGACCGGGTGACCGGGTCGAGCTCTCCGGGTGCAGCTGGATCGGGGATCTGCTTCACGCAGACGGCGACGTGCATGCCCAGATTCTCCCCGACTCGGCCCCTCCCCACCAGCCGGCGCCGCCGGAGCCGCGCCAGGGGGGTCGGCTTGGTACGGTCGATGAAGATGACCGACGACGAGGTGCGGCTGATCCTGCCGGCCGCGCCCGAGTACCTCCGGCTGGCTCGCATCACCGCGAGCGGGCTGGCCAGCCGCCTGGGGTTCTCCTACGACGAGGTGGACGACCTGCGCCTTGCCCTGGACGAGCTGTGCTTCGCCCTGGTCGGCGCGGACGGCAGGGCGGGCACGCTGGAGCTGCGCTACATGACCCCGGGTGAGGCCATCGAGATCGAGGGCGTCCTCCACGACGGCGGCGCCTCGGAGGCGCCGGCCCTGTCCGACCTCGCCCGCCTGATCCTCCAAGCGCTGGTCGACGACCACGCCGTCCGGGAGGACGGGGACCACCGGCCCGTCGTGTGGCTGCGCAAGGCCCGGGTCGGAACCACCCGTCCATGAGCTTCGACGCCAGCCGCCGGGACGAGCTGAGGCGCAAGTTCACCGATCTGGCTCGCAGCCGTGACCCCGAGACCCGCAGGGAGCTGATCGAGGCCCACCTGGGCCTGGCCGAGTACCTGGCCCGGCGCTTCGCCAACCGCGGCGAGCCCCTGGACGATCTGGTGCAGGTGTCGTCGGTGGCGCTCGTGAAAGCCGTCGACCGGTTCGACCCGGGGCGGGGGGTGGAGTTCTCCACCTACGCCACCCACACCATCGCCGGCGAGCTGAAGCGCCACTTCCGGGACAAGGGGTGGGCGGTCAGGGCGCCCCGGCGGATGCAGGAGCTGTACCTGAGACTGGGCCAGGCCATCGCGACCCTGTCCCAGGAGCACGGGCGCTCCCCGACCATCGCCGAGCTGGCCGCCGAGACCCGAGTCAGCGAGGAGGAGGTGCTGGAGGCCCTCGAGGCGGGCCAGGCCTACCGCTTCGCCTCCCTCGACGCTCCCGGGATGGGGGACGAGGAGAGCGAGGCCCTCGCCTCTCGCCTGGGCGAGGAGGACCCCGAGTTCGTCGGGGCCGAGCACCGGGCCACCCTGTCCCCCCTCATCGCCAAGCTCCCCCCGCGCCAGCAGACCATCCTGCACCTCCGCTTCTTCGAGGGGCTGACCCAGTCCGACATCGCCGTCCGGCTGGGCATCAGCCAGATGCACGTGTCCCGGCTGCTCGCCCGCAGCCTGGCCGCGCTCCGGGCCGGCGCCGACAACGGCCGCCCGCCGCGCTGACCCGCCGCGGGCGGCTCAGCCGCCGCGACGGGCTGCTTGCAACCGTGAGCAGCCGGTCGTACGATGGGTGCCAGCAATCGGGTCTTCGTGGATGGTGTCGTCTACTGGGCATGTGAACAAGATCACAAGCCCGCTGGGCCGTCTCCCAGCAGGTTCCTCGGCTGGGAGGACGCACCTCCGGGAGGACGCAGCGACATGGCCCCCGCCGTGACGGCGGGCAGGTGCCGGGGAGGCCCGGTCCAAGACGAGGAGGCAATGTGGCTCTGACGTGGACCCGCTCGATCGAGTGGGATGTGGAGGACTGGCGCAAGCAGGCCGCCTGCCGTCACAGCCCGCCGGACCTGTTCTTCCCCGTCGGCACCACCGGACCGGCCCTCTCGCAGATCGAGGCGGCCAAGAGCGTCTGCCGGAGCTGCGAGGCCCAGTCGGCCTGCCTCGAGTTCGCGCTGGCCACCAACCAGGAGTCCGGGGTCTGGGGCGCCACGTCCGAGGAGGAGCGGCGCAAGCTGCGCAAGGCCTGGCTGGCCGGCCGGCGCCAGGCGTCGTAGGCGAGGCCCGCCGGCGCCAGGCGTCGTAGGCGAGGCCCGCCGAGCCAGGTCCCGCGAGCCAGGCGCCCCCGCCCCCCGGGCAGCCCCGACCCCGCCCGCTCACCTGGGCACGGGCTCGCCCACCGGCAGCCGGAGCTCGACCACCGTCCCGGCGCCGTCCGACATGGCGATCGTCCCCTGGAGCTGCTCGGTGACGAGGAGCCGCACGATCGACAGCCCCAGGCTCCTGGTGGCCTCGATGCTGAAGCCCTCCGGCAGCCCGTGCCCGTTGTCCCGGACGCGGACCACGAGCTCCCCCCCCTCCCGGTCGAGGTCCAGCTCGACCAGGCCCGAGCGGCCCTCTGCCGCCGGGCCGCCCCGGGCCGGCGGAGCGGGGGCCGGGTCGCCCCGGGCCGGCTCGGCG
>JBOGGR010000359.1:0-8628 GCA_050744025.1 Acidimicrobiales bacterium | reverse complement strand
AGCCGCACCTGCAGGGGAGGCCACGGTTCTGGGCCTGGCAAGGGGCCGAGCCTCGTGACCTGGGAACGTCGGCCTACCTGAGCTCTGCGGAGAGCCAGTGGGCCCATGGTCCCGGGTCGGGGTTCTCTGTCGTCCACCGCTCGACCGCCCCAGCGAGCTTCTCGGTCAGCGACGTGCCTCCTCCAAGGCCTGGTCATTGGCACGGACGCGCGCTTCGACCTCACCTCGGTGGGCCGCTGCATAATTCAGCGCGATCACGACTTGCCGTTCGTGGATGCCGAACTCCTCGGCGAGGGCGCGGACCTTCTGGGTCTCAGTCAGTGCCAGAGGCGTGCCGGAGAGCGCTGACGATCTCCCACACGTCGGGGCCGCCGGCCAGGGCGGCGCGTCGTCCTGCCGGTCCGCGGACCACCCGGGCATCGTCTTCAAGCCCGGCAGCCGGTAGCGGCGACAGTGGGCCGCACTACGGGCGCTAGCACCCAAGAGCGCATGGCCCGCATGGGCCATGCGAGCCCTCGAGCGGCGCTGATCTACCAGCACGCCACCGCCGAACGCGACCCAGGCCATCGCCGCCGCCCTGTCGGACCTCGCCGCCCGAGCTGAGGCCGCGGACGAACCGGAGTCCTTGAGTCACGTTTGGGTCACGCAGGCCCCTCCGGAGGAGGTCACCGGAAAGTCACAAGCCTGTGAAGAGGACTTTTGCGCACCCCCAACGGGATTCGAACCCGTGCTGCCGCCTTGAAAGGGCGGTGTCCTGGGCCGCTAGACGATGGGGGCCGGACCCAAAATGAGGGGCGGCCCGAGCCTATCAGGAGGCGTCTCTCAGGGAGCCGTCCCGTCGTTCTCGGCGAGGGCCCAGCGGGTGCCCTCCGGGGTGTCCCGGACCTCCACCCCGAGGGCGGAGAGACGGTCGCGGACGTCGTCCGCCTCCTCGTAGCGGCGACCGGCCCTTGCCCGCTCCCGGTGGTCGAGCAGGGTCTCGACGAAGGGGCCCACCACGGCCCTCTGATCCCGGGCGCCGACCTCCGCCAGCTGCCCCAGGGAAGCCACCATGGCGTGGACGGCATCCCTGCCCCGGTCCAGCTCGTTGGACTCCAGGGTGTCGCGGGACCAGGCCACTAGCTCGTCGTCCAGAGCCAGGATGGCCCGGACGGCGCCGTCGACGTCCCTGGCCCCTACCGCGCCGGCGAAGGCCGCCTCGTGGTCTCGGATGCCGGCCATCAGGGGGGAGGGCCGAGGGTCCCCCGGCCCCGGCGCCGCGACTTCCCCGCCGCCCTGCCCACCGTCCCCGGTCCCTCCCGCCGCAGGGCCGGCGCCCTGCCCGCCGTCCCCGGTCCCTCCCTCCGCAAGGCCGGCGGCCCGCTCGGCCAGCTCGGCGATGGGAAGGGTCGTCCCGGCCGGGAGCTGCGCCGAGCGGCCCCGGGCCCGGACCGTGACCACCCCGAGACCCACCACCGTGGCCCGCCCCGCCCCGAGGTCGAGGACCAGGCCGGTGTGCTCGTCGACCCCGAGGACGAACGCCCCGCCGGCCAGCTCCTCCTCCAGGGCCGACAGCCGCCGCTCGCCGAGGTAGCAGTACCGCGTGTCGTGGTTCCCGCCCTCGGCGTTGTTGTAGTGGGGGATGACGGCCGCCCGCAGGCCGGCCTCGGCCAGCAGGTCGAGGCCGTCCAGCCAGCGGGGCGTCTCCCCCACCTTGTAGATCTCGTACACCGGCACGGTGGCGAGGCCCAGGGTGAGGGCGGCCGCGCTGGCGAAGGTGACGGCCCCGCCCGTGCGCAGCTTCTCGGCCAGCAGCCCCGGCAGCCCCGAACGAGCCCACTGGCGGAGGGCGTAGCTCGGGCTGCCCGGTCCCGCGAACACGTACCGGGCCGCCCCCACCTGGGCCAGGAAGCTGGCACGGGCCAAGGGGTCGGCGCCGGCGGCGGAGCGGAAGCTGGCCACGTCGATGGCGGTGTGGAGGCTCTCCCGGAAATAGGCCTGGGCCCTCGACGCGATGTCCTCCGCGTTCTCCTGGAAGCCGAACGGCGTGTCCAGCAGCACCGCTGGCACGGGCGCCGGCCCCAGCCGGGCCAACAGCTCCCGGTGGGTCCTCACCATGGTCGGGCTGGTCTCTCCGGAGCCCATGATCGTGAGCAGCCGAGGCAGGCCCGGCTCCGGCCCCGTGCTCAACCGAAGAACCCCCCGGCCACGGCGTCGTGCAGCACGTGGGCCAGCTCGTCGGGGAACTGGGCATGGATGTCGTGGTCGGCCGGGGCGAACCACCGGGCCCGAGCGACGGGTATGGACGCCAGGGCGGCCTCGACCCCCGCCTGCTTGCCCGCGGTCCAGGCCCCGTCACCGGTGTCCGCCGGCACCAACAGGACCGGGACCGGGATCTCGGCGAGGTGGCTCCCGAGGTCCTCGTCGTACAGTGACCTGAGGATCTGCATGTGGCGCTCGAAGGTGAGCCACGGGGCGACGGTCCCGTCGGCCCGGACCTCGACGTTGGCCAGGGTGCCGAGGATCCCGCTCTCGGGCCAACTCGGATGGGACAGGCGGATGGCGGTCTCGAAGGCGGCGACGGGCGTGCCCGTGAAGCGGGGAGGGGCCAGGGCGGCGGCGCACTCCTCCCAAGTCGGGAAGCGGGCGGTCAGGTCGCCGACGCCGCCGTCGACGCAGGCCACGCCCCCCAGCTGCCCGGGATCCCTCCAGGCCAGCTCGAGGACGACGTTCGCACCCCAGGACTGGCCCACGACGACCGGGTGGGCCCACGGGCCGTCTCCGCCCCCGGTCCCGACTCGCAGCGCGGCGAGGACGGCCGTGAGGTCGCTGCAGACGGTGGGAAAGTCGTAACCGCCGTCGGGCTTGTCCGACCGGCCGTGTCCCCTCTGGTCCACAGCTGTCACCGCGTGGCCGTACCCGGCCAGGCGCTCGGCCACCCCGTCCCACAGGCGGGCGTTGGAGGCCAGGCCGTGCACCAGGAGGAGGCCGACGTCGTCGCCCGGCCAGGTGTCGACCGCCAGCCCTACGCCACCCGTGGACGGGATGCGGCGCGTGATCACGACGCCCCCAACGTCGGCGCGGGACGAGCCATTCCTCATCCGCCCCGGGGCCCGAGGCCGGCGGCGGCGCCCAGGTCGTCCAGCAGCCCGGCCAGCTCCACCGAGGCTGCCGGCGGGCGCTGCAGGGGGGCCCGGCCCCGCACGGCGTCGGCGAAGTGCTCGACCATGCCGAGGTAGGGGTCGCCGCCCTCGGTGGGGAGGGTCTCTACCCGCCCGTCGCGGTGGCGGAGCTCGATCCCGGTGTCGTCCGGGCCCGGGGTGAAGGCCCGCTCCACCACCGCGGCCGCCTCGGAGCCCACCACCTCCAGGAGCTGGCGCTCGGGCGTTTCGAAGGAGCACTCGATGGCCGCTGCGGCGCCGCCGCCCAGGTCCAGCCAGCCGGAGAACGAGGCGTCCACGCCGCCCGGGGTCACACGGGCCGTGCCCGCCACCGCCCTGGGCATGCGGCCCGCTGCAGCAAGGACGGGGGCCAGGCAGTAGATGCCGACGTCGAGGAGCGCCCCGCCCCCCATCTCCGGGCGCCAGCGGTGGTCGTCGGCCCGGGACAGCACGCCGGTGAACGCCCCCCGGGCGAAGCGGACCGGTCCCAACCGCCCGGAGGAGGCCAGCTCGGCGAGGGCCGCCGAGCGGGGGTGGAACGGGGTCATGTAGGCCTCCATCAGGACCACGCGGGCCGACCGGCACGCCCGGGCCATGGCCTCGGCGTGCTCCCGGCTGGGGGCGAGGGGCTTCTCGCACAGGACGTGGCGCCCGGCGGCGGCGGCCCTTCCCACCCACTCGGCGTGGAGGCTGTTGGGCAGAGGGACGTACACGGCCTCGACGGCGGGGTCGTCCAGGACTTCCTGGTAGCCCGGCAGCACCCGGGCGTCCCCCACCCCGTCGATGGGACCGGTCGGGCGGGAGCGGCTTGCTACCGCCACCAGGTGGGCAGTCGGGCTGGCAGCCAGCGCCGGCAGGACGGCCAGGCGGGCGACGGTGGAGGTGGCGCCGATCACGCCCCAGCGGACGGGGTCGTCGGCGGGCGGGGGCGGCGCGCCCATCCGCTAGGAGGCGGCCAAGGAGACAGTGGTGCCCCCGTCCCTGGCCGAGTCCCGGGCCGCCTCCAGCACGGCGATCACCGGTCGCACCGACTCCGGGGTGACGGCCAGGGGCTCTCCCCGGTGGAGGTGGTCGGCCAGGTTGCGGTGGAAGGCGTGGCGGTGCTCGGGGAGGGGGGGCAGGTGGGTCTCGGTCAGCCCCCATCCGCTCTCGTAGCGGACCAGGGTGAGGTCGGCGGGGGCCTCGGCGTGGTGGGCGGTCTCGGCCACGTACCCGCGGCCCTCCTCGACGCGCTCGAAGGTGAGGGGCCGGTAGTGGCCGACCAGGGTCCCCGCCGTCCCCTGGAGGTAGAACTTGGGCCGGCGCACGGCGGCCACGTCGCTCTGGACGAACTCGGCCTCTCGACCGTCCTCCCAGTCCAGGTGGACCCGGAGCTGGTCCAGGTTGGTGACATCGTGCCACACCCGCTTGTGGCCGTGGGCGACGACACGCGACGGCGAGCTGCCCATGAGCTGCAGCGTCCAGTCCAGGTGGTGGGACCCCCAGTCGTAGACCGCCCCTCCCGACACGGTCTCCTCCGAGTGCCACGCTCGGCACGGGTGCTCGAAGCCCCCCACGAACGTCTCGATGTTGAACACCTCACCGAGGAGGTCGGCCTCCACGGCCCGCCGCACCGCCCGGAAGTCGGGGTCCCACCGGCGGTTCTGGTTGACGGTGAGAGCCAGGCCGTGGTCGCCCGCGGCGGCGATGAGGCGATCGGCCTCGGCCACCGTGAAGCACATCGGCTTCTCCAGGGCGACGTGCTTGCCGGCCCGCAGCAGGGCCAGGGCCACCGAGGCGTGGGAGACGGGCGGTGTGGCTACCACCACGACCTCCACGTCGGGGTCGGTGGCGAGCTCGTCCACGGAGGCGTAGGCCCTGAGGCCGGGGAAGTCGGCCTCGGCCGCCTTGCGCCGGTAGGGGTCGGCGTCGCAGGTGGCGATGAAGTCCAGGCCGGGTGTCGAGCGGGCGGCCCGCCCGTGGTACTGGCCCATGCCCCCGTAGGGCCCGTAGCCGACGACGGCCAGGCCGAGGGACCGTTCACCCCCTCCGACGCCGCCGCCGGTGGCCAGGCACCGGCGCAGGACCAGCGCCAGGTCGGGATGGGCCAGCCCCCGGTCGTCGTTCCCGAGGCCGGCCGTGCTCACGCGGCCGGCGCCGCGGGGAAGGGTCACCAGGGCCGGCTCGTCCCGGAAGGCGACGTTGACCGAGAGGACCACCTCGGCCCGAGGATGGGGACGCAGGGGCACGAGGGAGTCGGTCACCGGGAACTCGGCGGGCACTCGGGCCGCCACGGGCTGGGCCCTCGAGTCGACCTTCACGAACCACTCGGCCGGGCCGGCGGGGGCGGGCCCGGCGGTTGACCCGAGGAGCTCGGCCCAGGGGCCGGCCGGGCCGGCGGGGGAGGCCGGGCCGGCCCTCCCGGTGGAGGAGCTCGGGGCTGCGGGGGCGGCTCCGATGGCAACGACCGAGCCGCCGCCGTCCACCCAGAGCAGGAGGGAGGTCGCCCACGCCGGGGGCAGGCGGTCGGCCGGCCCGTCGATGACGACTCCCGTGTACCCCGCCGGGTCGGGCAGGTCCGCCCCGGCCTCGACGAGGTCCACCCGTGCGCCAGGAGGGGCCAGGCCCGCCAGGAGAGGCCGGCGCGCCCCGGTGAGCCGGGAGGAGACGATCAGCACCTGTCCCGGGCCGGGCGCAGAGGAGGGAGCGCGGCTCATGACCCCACAATCCTCTCCCAATCGGGAGGGTTGTGGGAAGGCCAGGGGCCTAGGGTTGCCGCCATGGGTCTCCTGCGCCTGGTCGGGGCGGCGGTGGCGGGCTACGTGCTGGGCGGGTTCCCGTCCGCCGACCTGGCCTCCCGGCTGGCCACCGGGGGAGCGACGGACCTGCGGTCGGCCGGGTCGGGCAATCCGGGGGCCGTCAACGCCATGGGCGTCCTCGGCAGGCGGTGGGGTTATGGCGTGCTGGCGGCGGACATCGCCAAGGGAGCCGTGGCCTGCGCCGCCGGCCGGGCCCTGGCCGGGCCGGCGGGTGCCCACGTGGGAGGCACGGCGGGCGTGGTGGGGCACTGCTTCCCGGCCGCCAGCGGCTTCAGGGGCGGCAAGGGGGTCGCCGCGAGCGTGGGCCAGTGCCTGGCCACGTTCCCGGCCTACGTGCCCCTCGACCTGGCGGCAGCCGTAGTGGCCTCGACCGGGCGCTGGGAGAGCCGGGCCTTCGGAGCAACGGCTGTCGCCTCTTGCTGCTGGGTGGCCGGCGCCTTCCTCTGGTGGCGCCGGGGCTGGCCCAACCTCTGGGGGCCCCGCCCCGGCCCTGGACTGCTGGCGGCGGCTGCCACCAGCAGCGCAGTCATCTGCTCCCGCTTCCTGGCCTCCAGGGGGCCGGACCGGTGACGGGTCCTCGCCAAGCCCCGGCGTGACGGGGCTGTCGCCGGCCGACCGGCCAACCTCCACCCGGCTGTCCGTCCTGACCTTGGCGGTCGTCGTGTCGACCGCGGCCGCCCTCCCCGCCTTCCTGGTGGGGGCCGTGGCCGTCCAGCTCCGCCACTCGCTGGCCTTCGGCCCGACCGCCCTCGGTGGGGCCATAGCCGTGTACTTCGCTGCTGCCGCCGTGGCCTCGGTGCCGTGCGGGCGCCTGGCGGATCGGGCTGGTGCGCCGCGTGTGATGCAGATGGCGGCGGCCGGGAGCGCCCTGGCCCTCGGCGGGATCGCCGCCGGCGCCCGGTCGTGGGCCGAGCTGGTGGGCGCTCTGGCGGTGGCCGGCGTGGCCAGTGCCGCCGCCCAGCCGGCGGTGAACCTCTTCCTCTCCGAGGCGGTGACCGGCGCCCAGGGGCTGGCCTTCGGCATCAAGCAGGCGGCCGTGCCGCTGGCCACCCTGCTCTCGGGCCTGGCCGTGCCCGCCATCGCCCTCACCGTCGGGTGGAGGTGGGCCTTCGCGGGAGGGGCGGCTCTGGCGGCCGTCGGTGTCCTCCTGGCCGGCGGCGTGGCAGGGCCGGCCGCCCCCACCCCGGCCGCCCCCACCCCGGCCGCTCCGCCCCTGCCCGCTCCTCGGCGCCGGCCCCCCGGAGGCCGGGGCGGCGGCCCGCTGGTGCCTCTGGGCGGCGGGGCGCTGCCCCTGGTGGCCCTGGCCGTGGCCTTCGGCCTCGGCGTGGCGGCGGCCACGGCCCTGGCGTCCTTCCTCGTCGAGGCGGGGGTGGCAAGCGGCTTCACCAAGGCCGACGCCGGCCTGCTGGCGGCCCTCGGGAGCGCCGTTGGGCTCTCGTCGCGGCTCTTCGCCGGCTACCGGGCCGACCGGAGGGGTGGTCGCCACCTCCCGGTCGTGGCCGCCATGCTGGCTGCCGGCGCGGTCGGTTACGCCTTGCTGGCCGTCGGAGGGCGGTGGCTGTTCGTCTCGGGCATCGTGATCGCCTACGGGGCCGGCTGGGGCTGGAACGGCCTCTTCAACTTCGCCGTGGTCCGCGAGTACCGGGAGGCAGCCGGCCGGGCCACGGGCATAGTGCAGACGGGGGGCAGGATCGGGGGGGTGGTCGGGCCCCTCGTCTTCGGGCTCCTGGTCGTCCATGCGTCCTACCTGGGCGCCTGGCTGTTCACTGCGGGCCTCGCCCTCCTCGGGGCGGTCGGCATGGCCGGGAGCCGCCGCCTGGTGCTCTACCGCCGTCCCCGGGTCTGACCCAGATCCATGAGCTCGACACCGAGCCAGGGCGAGACGGGAGTGATCCACCACACGGGCCTTTCGGCAGGGGACTGGGGCTGCAAGACCATCCAGTTCCCCCAACGACTCGATGCCCGCCCCGTGCCCCACGGCCCCCCCCGGCCCTTCTCGTCCTCCCTCTTGACATGTCACAGCCATGTGGTAGTATCGAACGTATGTTCAGGGAGCTCCAGGAGGCGGTGGGGGCCATAGAGGCGGTGCTGGCCGACCTCGAGCCGGGGGCCCTTTCTGGAGAAGACGCTCGGGCCATGGTGCAGGTCTTCGCCAGAGGCGAGCGCCTCTGCTCGGCTGGCAAGTCCCTTTGTGGGCTTCGGGTGCACCAGACCTTCTCCCCTCGCCTTTCGGACGGGCACCGGAGCGCCGCGTCGTGGCTCGCTCGGAGCACAGGGGAGTCGCTCGGAAAGGCCATCGGGATGCTCGAGACCGCCTCTCAGGTGGACGGGCTCGCCGAGGTGGGAGCGGCCCTCAGGTCCGGGGAGCTGTCCTTCTCCCAGGCCAAGGAGGTGGCGGCTGCGGCAAGCGCATCCCCAGGGGCTCAGTCCGAGCTGCTCGGGGCCGCCAGGCGGGCCTCTTTCAAGCAGCTGAAGGAGCGCTGCCAGCAGGTGGTCGCCTCTGCAAGGAGCGAGGAGCAAGAGGCCGCCCGCCACGAGGCCATCCGGCGCTCCAGGTACTGTCGGACCTGGAGCGAGGACGGGGCCTTTCGCCTAGACGCGAAGCTCCTGGCAGAAGACGGGGCGAGGGTCCTCTGCGCCCTTTCCATGGAGCGGGACCGCATCTTCGCCGAGGCCCGCTCCTCCGGGCG
>JBOGGR010000358.1:0-2733 GCA_050744025.1 Acidimicrobiales bacterium | reverse complement strand
GCCCCAGCCTCTCGGCGACCGCGGCCAGCACCCGGGCCGCCACCTCCTCCACCCCCCCCTCGCCCCCGACCACGGCCCAGCCCGCCGGGTCCCCGGCCGCCAGGGCCCGGTAGCCGGTCAGGACCCGGGTGTGGAAGCCGCCGCCCTCCCCCTCCAGGCGGTCAGGAGGGCCGTCCCGGCGACGTCTGGCGACGCCCGGCGCCACGTCGAGCAGGACCGTGAGGTCCGCCGAGAGGCCGCCCGTCGCCCAGGCCGCCAGACGGCCGAGCTCCTCCACCACCAGGCCCCGGCCGTGGCCCTGGTAGGCGAGCGTCGACCCGGTGTAGCGATCGGTCACCACCCAGCGGCCGGCGGCCAGGGCCGGCGCCACCACCGTCGCCACGTGCTGGGCCCGGTCCGCCAGCATCAGGAGGGCCTCGGCCCTCGGATCCAGGGGAGGCCCCCCCGGATCGAGGAGGAGGTCCCGGACCCGCTCCCCGAGCGCCGTCCCCCCCGGCTCCCGGGTGAGGACTGCGCCCAACGCCTGGGCCAGGAGGGCGGCCTGGGTGCTCTTGCCGCTGGCCTCGCCCCCCTCCAGGGCGACCAGCCGGCCCCGGGCCTGCCTCATCTCCGGCCCCGGGCCGCCCCCTTGCGGGCGCCGGACCGGGTGCCGGACCGGGCCCGGCTCGGGCGCGGCGACGGGCCCCTGGCCCGCTTGTCCGCCAGCAGCTCGGCGGCCCGCTCGGGGGTCAGCCCCTCGACGGTGTCGCCCTTGCGCAACGAGGCGTTGACCTCCCCGTCGGTCACGTATGGGCCGAACCGCCCCTCCCTGACCACGATCGGGCCGCCCGACCCGGGGTCCGCGCCGAGCTCGCGAAGAGGCGGGGCCGCGGCGCTCCGCCCCCTCCCGGCCTTGGGCGCCGCGAAGAGGGCCACCGCCTCCTCGAGCGAGACGCTCCACAGCTGCTCCTCCTCGGCCAGGTTGCGGCTGTCGCTCCCCTTCTTCAGGTACGGGCCGTAGCGGCCGTTGAGGGCCTGGATCTCCTTGCCGTCCACCGGGTCGACGCCCACCACCCGGGGCAGCACCAGCAGACGCAAAGCGTCGGCCAACGTCAGCGTGGCCGGGTCCATGGACCTGAGCAGGGAGGCGGTCGCCGGCCTGTTCAAAGGGCCGTCTCCCCCTGCCTCCCCCAATTGCACATACGGCCCGAAGCGGCCGGCCCGCAGGAGCACCGGCAGCCCGGTGCCCGGGTCGTCGCCGAGGGTCCGGTCCTCGGAGGAAGCCCCCAGCAGGGCCTCGACCCGCTCCAGGGTGAGCTCGTCGGGGGCCAGGTCCTCGGGCACCGAGGCCCGCTCGTCCCCCCGCTGGACGTACGGGCCGTAGCGGCCCACCCTGACCACCACCGGGCGGCCGTCGGGCCCGACCGCGAGGGGGATCGAGTTGATCTCGCGGGCGTCGATCTCGCCCAGGTTCTCGGCCACGATCGTCTTCAACCCGGGACGGCCGTTGCCGAAGTAGAAGCGGGTCAGCCACGGCACCGCCTCCTCCTCCCCCCCGGCGATCCCGTCCAGGTCGTCCTCCATGGAGGCTGTGAAGCCGTAGTCCACCAGCTCGGCGAAATGGCGCTCCAGCAGCCCCACCACGGCGAAGGCGATGAAGGACGGGACGAGGGCGGCCCCCCTCTTCCAGACGTAGCCCCGGTCCTGGATCGTCCCGATGATCGAGGCGTACGTCGACGGACGGCCCACCCCCATCTCCTCCAGCGCCTTCACGAGGGACGCCTCGGTGTAGCGAGCCGGGGGCTGGGTCTCGTGGCCCTGAGCCTCCAGGCTCAACGGCACGAGGGGGTCACCCACCGACAGGGGCGGGAGACGGGTCTCCTGGTCCTCCAGCTCGGCGTCGGGGTCGTCGGCCCCCTCCACGTAGGCCCGCAGGAACCCGGGGAAGGAGATGACCTTGCCGCTGGCCGAGAGCTCGGCCCGGCGGGCCGCCTCGCCCGGCGACGCCCCGCCCGGCGACGCCTCGCCCGGCTCCGGCGGCGGCTCACCGCCAGCTCCCGGCCCACCGGGGCCAGCGCGGCCGGCTGCCATTTCTCCAACCAGGCGGACCTGCGCACTGGTCCCTCGGGCGTCGGCCATCTGGGACGCCACGGTCCGCTTCCACACCAGCTCGTAGAGGCGGCGCTCGTCGGCCCCGAGGCTGCCTGCCACCTGGTCGGGCGTCCGCCACGCCTCGCCGGCCGGGCGGATGGCCTCGTGGGCCTCCTGGGCGTTCTTGACCTTGCGCTCGTAGCGGCGGGGGCGGCCCGGGACGTAGGCATCGCCGTAGAGCTGGCGGGCCTGGGCCCGGGCGGCCTCCAGCGCCGTCTCCGACAGGGTCGTGGAGTCGGTCCGCATGTACGTGATGTAGCCGTTCTCGTACAGGCGCTGGGCCACCTGCATGGTGCGCTGGGAGCTGAACCGGAGCTTGCGCCCGGCCTCCTGCTGGAGCGTCGAGGTCATGAAGGGGGGGTACGGCGAGCGCCGGTACGGCTTCTCCTCGACCGAGGTGACGGCGAAGTCGGCCCCTGCAAGCCGCTCGGCGAGGGCTCGGGCGCCGGGCTCGTCGAGCAGGACCGGGCCACCGCTGCTGGTGTCGCCGCTGCTGGTGTCGCCGCTGCTGGCGCCCTCGCCGCCCCCGTCTCCTCTCAGCCCGCCGGTCTCGGTGAAGTCGCGCCCGGTAGCGAGGCGCCGGCCGTCCAGGGCGACCAGGGT
>JBOGGR010000357.1:0-1648 GCA_050744025.1 Acidimicrobiales bacterium | reverse complement strand
GGCCTTGCTGGAGTGGCCCTGCGGGCCGTCGTCCCTGATCTGCTGGCCGATGCCGCGGCTGCTGAGGGAGCGCATGAGCACGGGCGCGCCGAGAGCCGACACCAGGAGGGCGATGGCTCCCGAGACGAGGAGCGAGATCACGAGGCCCCGTCTCCGGCTCCGGGACCGCATGGCCAGCGCCGGTCTATCGCCTCTGCCGCCACCTCCCGATCATCGAAATAGCGCGTTCCCGCCCGAGTCTCCTGCCCTCTCTCGTGCCCCTTGCCCGCCACCACCACCACGTCGCCCGGTCCGGCCCGGTCCACTGCCAGCGCGATGGCGGCGGCCCGGTCCGGCTCGACCACCAGCGCCTGGCGGCGCCGGACTCCGGCGGCCACCTCCGAGATGATGTCCAGCGGGTCCTCGCTGCGGGGGTTGTCAGAGGTAAGCACGGCCAGGTCGGCGAGACGGGTGGCGACCTCGCCCATCACCGGCCGCTTGGCCCGGTCCCGGTCCCCGCCGCAGCCGAAGACGACGATGACCCGCCCCCCCGGGCGCGCGCCCTGGCGCGCAGCCGACAGCACCTCCTCCAGCGCTGCGGGCTTGTGGGCGTAGTCGACGACCACCGCGAAGGGCTGGCCCCGGTCCACCGGCTCGAAGCGCCCCGGCACGCCGGCCAGCGAGGACAGCCCCGCGGCGACGGTGGCGGCCGGCACCCCGAGGCAGTCGGCCACCCGGGCGGCGGCCACGGCGTTGGCCACGTTGAAGGTCCCTCCCAGGTGCAGGTCGACGAGGTGGCCCCGCCACCGGAAGCGGCTGGCCGTCGGAGCCAGGTCGAGGTCGGTGGTCTCGCGCACCGAGTACCCGGCCATGGGGATGGGGGCCGACTCCAGCAGGCGGGCACCCCATGGGTCGTCGGCGTTGGCCAGGCCCGACTCGGCTCGCTCCGGCACGAAGAGGGCCGCCTTGGCCTGGAAGTAGGCCTCCATGGTCCCGTGGAAGTCGAGGTGCTCCTGGCTAAGGTTCGTGAAGGCGGCCACGTCGTAGCGCACGGCGTCCACCCGGTGCTGGGCCAGGGCGTGGGAGGAGACCTCCATGGCCACCGCCACTCCCCCGCTGTCCCGGTGCCGGGCCAGGGCTTCCTGGAGGACGGGGGCCTCCGGGGTGGTGCGCGCCCCCCCCAGGGTGCCGAGCACGGCGGTGGGCCAACCGTGGGCCTCCAGCACGGCGCCGAGGAGGTGGGTGACGGTCGTCTTGCCGCTGGTCCCGGTGATCCCGGCCATGCGCAGCCCGTCCGACGGGTGACCCCACAGGGTGGCCGCCGCCTGGGCCATGGCGGTCCTCGCCTGCCCGGGCCCGACGCACGCCTGGACCACGCCCACGGATAGCGGGCGCTCGCACAAGAGGGCCACGGCACCTCGGGCGACGGCGTCGGGAGCGAGGTCGTGGCCGTCCACCCGCGTTCCCGGCAGGCAGCAGTGGAGAGCCCCGGGGCCGGCGCACCTGGTGTCGAAGGTCACCGAGGAGACGTCGACCACGGTCGGGTCACCCACCATCTCCAGGACGCGGACGGTTCGGAGGAGCTGGTCGAGTCGAATGGCCGGGGGACCTCCTCGGAGCCGACCATGGGCCCGGCCCTCATCGGCCCGGGCCGGAAGATCCTGACCGC
>JBOGGR010000356.1:0-10579 GCA_050744025.1 Acidimicrobiales bacterium | reverse complement strand
GGGCGGGGGCGGCCGGCGCCGGCGGGCGCCCAGGTCTACGTCGGCGGCCAGCCCGCGAAGGATGCCGGGAGCAGCACCCCCGAGCCCCTGGGGCCAGGGCAGCCCGTCCCCACCCGGGACTTCCGCCAGGTGCTCCCCGCCTTCGAGCGCGCCGCCCTCCAGAGCCTGGGGCGCACCGTGGTGAGCCCGGACGACCAGGAGACGGTGCGGCGCTACTTCAGCCAGCTGCAGGTGGGCACGGGATGAGCGCCGGGACCGACGGCCATTTCTCCAAGAGCCCCGTCACACCGGAGGAGTTCCGGGCCACGGCCGGGCACATCCTGGAGGAGCTGCGCCGGCTCATCGTGGGCCAGGAGGGCCTGCTGCGGGACACGCTGGTGGCCCTGCTGGCCGGGGGCCACGTCCTCTACGAGGGGGTCCCCGGGCTGGGCAAGACGGCCCTGGTGCGGGCGCTGGGCCAGGTGCTCGGCCTCGGCTTCTCCCGCATCCAGTTCACGCCCGACCTCATGCCGGCCGACATCACCGGCACGACCGTGATCCAGGAGGGGGAGGGAGGGCGGCGCTTCACCTTCTCGCCCGGGCCCGTCTTCGCCCACCTCGTGCTGGCCGACGAGGTGAACCGGGCCACGCCGAAGACCCAGAGCGCCCTCCTCGAGGCCATGCAGGAGCGCACCGTCACGGTGGGGGGCACGACCCGGGGGCTGCCCGAGCCGTTCTTCGTCCTGGCCACCCAGAACCCGATCGAGCTGGAGGGGACCTACCCACTGCCCGAGGCCCAGCTCGACCGGTTCCTGTTCAAGGTGCTGGTCCCGTTCCCGGGGGAGGCCGACCTGGCCGAGATCGCCCGGAGGACGACGGGCCCCCGTCTGCCCGAGCTGCACGTGGTGGCCGGGCAGCAGTCGCTCGTGTCCATGGCCGGGCTGGCCCGCAGCGTCCCCATGGCCGGCCACGTCCTCGACTACGCGGTCAGGCTGGTGAGCGCCACCCACCCGGACCGGAGCGTGGTGGAGGAGGTGCGGCGCCAGGTCCGTTTCGGCGCCAGCCCCCGGGGGCTCCAGGCCATGGTGCTCGCGGCCAAGGTGCGGGCGCTCCTGGAGGGCCGGGTCAACGTGGCCTTCGACGACATCTCGGCCGTGGCCCGGCCCGCCCTCCGGCACCGCCTGCTGCTCACCTTCGAGGCCGAGGCGGGCGGGGTGGCCAGCGACGACCTGATCGACACCCTGCTGGAGCGGGTGGTGGCCGAGCCGGCGGCGGCCGGCCGGTCCTAGGCGAGGGCTGCGCGCGTCCGGTGGCCGGGCTGGGGAGACCGCTGGCCGCCGCCGAGGCACTCGGGCTCACCCCCGAGGTGCTGGCCCGGCTGGACCGGCTGTCCCTTCCGGCCCGCCGCCCGCTGCTCGGGTCGGGGGCGGGGCAGCGGCGCTCGCCCCGGCCCGGGACATCGCTCGAGCTGGCCGACTTCCGGACCTACGTGCCCGGAGACGACTTCCGCCGGGTCGACTGGAACGCCTACGCCCGCCTGGAGCGCCTCCTCCTCCGCCTCTACGTGGGCGAGCAGGACGTCTGCGTCACGACCTGGGTGGACGTCAGCGCCTCCATGGCCTGGGCGTCCACTGCCGGGGCGTCCACTGCCTGGGCGTCCACTGCCGGGGCGTCCCGGGCTGGGGGCTCCCGGGCTGGGGCCGCCTCGCCGGCCGGGGCCTCGCCGGCCGGGGCCTCGCCGGCCGGGGCCTCCCGGGCTAGGGGCTCGCCGGCCGGGGGCTCCGGGCCTGGGGGCTCGACGGCCGCGGGCCCGTTCGTCAAGGAGCGCTGCGCCCGCGGCCTGGCGGGGGCGCTCGTCTACCTGGCCCTCCATGACCTGGACCGGGCCGCATGCGTCGGCTTCGCCGAGGCGGTGGTGGGGAGGGCCGGTCCGTTGCGCGGTCGGGGGGCGGCCGTCCGGCTCTGGGAGGAGCTGGTCTCCCTGCCTCGCGGAGCCGGCACCGACTGGTCCGTCCTGGCCCGGGCCGCCCGCTCCGTGCCCCGGGGGATCAGCTGCGTCGTCTCGGACTTCCTCACCGAGGAGGACCCGGGGCCGGCCGTGGCCGCCCTGCGGCAGGCGGGCCACGACGTGGTGCTGCTCCAGGTCCTGGCCCCGGAGGAGCGCCAGCCCGGGTTGCGGGGCGACCTGGCCCTGGTGGACGTGGAGACCGGGGCCCGGGTCGAGGTCACGGCCACGGCAGGCGTGGTGGCCGCCTACCGGGTCGCCCTGGACGAGCACCAGGCCCGGCTGGCGGCCATGGCCGGAGCCCACGGAGCCGGGTTCGCCTCCCTCGACGCTGGCGTCGCTCTCGGTGACCTCGTCGTCGGCCTGCTGTCGGGCCCCTTTCGGAGGGGGCGGCGAAGATGAGCATCCTCGCCCCCCTGGCCGGGCTGTTCGGCCTGGTCGTCCCCGCCATCGTGGCCCTCTACTTCCTGAAGGTGCGCCGGCCACCGGTCCCGATATCCAGCACGTTGCTGTGGCGCCCGGCCGTGCGGGACCGCCGGGCAGGGGTGCCATGGCAGCGCCTGCGCCTGTCGTGGCTGCTGGTGCTCCAGCTGCTCGCGGCCGCCGCCGTGGTCATGGCCCTGGTCCGTCCCGCTCTGGCAACGCCCAGCGCCCTCGCCGCCGACACGGTCGTGATCGTCGACGCGTCGGAGACCATGCAAGCCACAGACGTGTCCCCCAGCCGCTTCGCGGTGGCCGTGGCCGACGCCCGGGACCTGGTCGGCCGGCTCGGACCCCACGACCGGATGACGCTCATCGCCATGGACGGGCAGCCCCGGGTCCTCTCCACCAGCACCGGGGACCACGCACCTCTGCTGGCGGCGCTGGACCGGTTGCGGCCGACGCAGGAAGGGGCCGACCTGGAGGGCGCGCTGGAGCTGGCCGTCGCGGCGGCCGGGTCGGGGGCGGGCGCCGGGTCGGGGGCGGGCGCCGGGTCGGGGGCGGCCACCCGAGTGGTCGTGCTGAGCGACGGCGTGACCGAGCCGCTTGCGTCCCCGCTCACCCTTCCCTTCGTCGTGCAGTACCGAAGGATCGGGGCCAGCGCGGAGAACGTGGGTCTCACCGGGCTCACGGTCTCCCCCGCCGGGGGGGCGGCGCCGGCGGCGCCGGGGGGGCCGGCGGCGCCGGGGGCGGAGGTGGCCACGGCTCAGGTGCAGGACTTCGGGCGGCAGCCCCATCGCACCACCGTCGAGCTGCTGGTGGACGGGCACCTGGTCGATGCCCGTTCCGTCTCGCTGACCCCCGGCGCCGGCCAGCAGGTCAGCTTCGACGTGCCGGCCGGGGCCCGGGAGGTGAGGACCGTGCTCAGCCCGGGCGACGCCCTCGCCGCCGACGACTCGGCCGTGGCCCTGCTCCAGCCCGCCCGGACCGCCCATGTCCTGCTCGTGGCCGCCAACGGCTTCTTCCTGCAGCATGCTCTGGCCCTCCGCCCGGACGTGGCGGTTCGCACCGAGGTCCCCGGCGCCTGGCGTCCGGGGCAGGCCGCCGACCTCTACGTGTTCGACGGCTTCGTGCCCCCCGTGCTCCCCGACCGGCCCTACCTGCTGGTGGACCCCCCGGCCAGCAGCTCGCTCGGGGTGGGCGGTGAGGTGCTCCCGGGGCACCTGCTGCCGGCCGGCGCCGGCGACCCGCTGCTCTCCGACGTCGACCTCAGCGGCGTGGAGGTCGCCCGCAGCCACGACTTGCGCCGGTCGACCTGGGGCCGGGCGGTGGTGACCAGCGCCGGCGGCCCGGTGCTGCTGGTCCGGGAGGGCTCCCCCCCGGCTGCCCTCCTCGGCTTCGACCCCCAGCAGTCCAACCTCCCCTTGACAGCCGCCTTCCCCATCCTGGTCCAGCACCTGTCCAGCTTCCTGCTGCCCCCGGTGGTGCCGTCGCCCAGCCAGGAGCCGGGCTCACCGGTGGCCATCGTGCCTGGGGCGGCCGCCACCCGGGTCACGGTGACCGCGCCGGACGGGACGGTCACCACGCTCCTACCCGCCGGCGGCCCTCCCGCGGCCACCCCACCCGCCGGCGGCCCTCCCGCGGCCACCCCCCTCCTCGATACCCACACCGCCTTGCTGGGTGTGTACCGGGTCGCCATCTCGGAGCGGGGAGGGGCCACCCAGCACTCGGCGTTCGTGGTGAACGCCTTCGACCCCGCACGCTCGGCGATCTCACCCCGCGAGCGGCTGGACCTGGCCGGGTCGGCGCAGGGACCGGCCGTCGGTGGGGCGGGGGCGGCCTCCGGCTCGCGGGCTGCCTCCGGCTCGGGGCCGGCCGGCGGCTCGCCGGGGGGCTCCGGAAGCGGCCCGGCCGGTCCGGGCGAGCGGGACCTGTGGCCTGTGCTGGCCGGCCTGGCCCTGGCCCTGCTGCTGGGGGAGTGGGTCGTGTTCCACCGTGCCTGACCTGGCCCACCCGCTGGGGCTGGCGGCACTGGTCGCCCCCCTGGCAGCTCTCGCGGTGTGGTGGCGGTGGCGAGACCGCCCCGAGCTGGGCCCCCGGGCGGCCGGCCTGGCCCTCGTGGTCCGCATGGCCCTGTTGACGGCCCTGGCCCTGGCCCTGGCCGGTCCCGAGCTGGCATCGCGGCCTACCGCCCGGACGGTGGTCGTCGCCGTCGACCGCAGCGCCAGCCCGCTCGGCGCCCTGGGGGGCGAGCAGGGGACGGTCGCCGCCCTGGCCCGGGCCAAGGGGCCAAAGGACCGCGTGGGGGTGGTGACCTTCGGCGGGGCGGCCGACGTGGAGGACGTCCCGTCGACCGACCCGGTGCTCGGCCCGTTCGGCACGCAGCCCGACCCCAATGCCACCGACATCGAGTCGGCCCTCCGCCTGGCCGGGTCCCTCATGCCCGCCGGCACGAGGCGCCAGGTCGTGCTGGTGAGCGACGGCCGCCAGAACGTCGGCGATGCGATCCGCCAGGCCCGGCTCCTGCACGCCCAGGGTGTCCGGGTCGACGTCCTGCCCCTCTCGGTCCATTCCGGCCCCGAGGTGAGGGTCGACCAGGTGGTGGCGCCGGCCAGGGTTCCCGAGGGCAGCCGGCCCAGGGTCCGGGTGCTGATCCAGAGCAACGTTGCCACCACCGCCCAGGTGCGGATCGAGGTGGACGGCTCGGTCGTGGACACGCGGGCCCAGCCGGTGCGGCCGGGGACGACAGAGGTCGACGCGGTCCTCCCGGCCGCCCGGCCCGGCTTCCACACCGTGCGCGCCCTGATCAGCCCGGCCCGGGACACGCTGACCGAGAACAACGTGGGCGAGGCCCTGGTGCAGGTGCTCGGGACCCAGCGGGTGCTGCTGGTAGCCGGGCAGGCCGGCGAGGGGGCTGACCTGGCCGCCGCCCTCCGGGCGGCAGGCCTGGCTGTGACCGTGGTCCAGCCCGACCTGGTGCCCCCCTCGGCGGCCGGCGTGGCCGCCTACCAGGCGGTGGCCCTGGTGGACGTGTCGGCCGGCCAGCTCGGGCGCCCCCGGATGGAGGCGCTGGCCACGGCCACACGGGACCTCGGCGTGGGGCTGGCCGCCTTCGGCGGGCCTCACACGTTCGGGCCCGGGGGACTCGGCGGGACGCCCCTGGAGGCGGCGCTGCCGATCGACATGCGGGTGTCCAATACCTCGATGAAGCCCCCGGTGGCCGTGGTCCTGGTCCTGGAGTCCGTCGAGAACGCGGCAGGAGACGCGGTGGTGCGGGGCGCGGCCAAGGCCCTGGTGGCCAAGCTGACGCCCGAGGACTACGCCGGCGTCACGAGCTCCCTCAACGGCTTCGCGGTGCCCCTTCAGCGGGTCAGGGACCCCGGCCGCATCGAGCGGGCCATCGCCACCATCCCCGGATTCGGCGACCCGCCCAGCTACGACCCGTACCTGGTCGACGCCGCGCAGGCCCTGGAGCGCATCCCCGGCGCGACCAAGCATATCATCCTGCTCGGCGACGGGGACGCCCAGCCGCCTCCGCCGTCGCTGATCGCCGGCATGGTCGCTCACGGGATCACGGTGTCGGCAGTGGGCGTGGACATCGACGGGCAGCCCCAGTTCATGGCGGCCATGCGGGCCGTGGCCCGCGAGGGCAACGGCCGCTACTACCAGTCCGAGGGGGCGTCCCAGGTTCCCGACATCTTCCTCCAGGAGGCGCGCACCCAGCTGAAGCCGTGGATCGTGCAGGAGCGGTTCCGCCCGTCCCTGGGCGCCTCCAGCCCGGCCCTGGCCGGCCTCGACATGGCCAGTCTGCCCCCACTGGACGGCTACGTGGCGGCCACCCCCAAGGCCTCGGCCCAGGTGGTCCTGGGGGGGCCGGGCGGGGACCCCATCCTGGCCCAGTGGCAGTACGGGCTGGGCGAGGCGGCGGCCTGGACGAGCGACACCCAGGGCCGCTGGACGGCCGGCCTCCTCCGCTGGCCGGAGGGGGGCCGGCTGCTGGCGGGGATCGTGGCCTCGACCCTGCCACTTGCCCCGTCCCCCGGACTGAGGGTGACCACGACCCTATCTGGCGGCCAGGCCCACGTAATCGCCCAGGTGGCCGGGACTCCGGCGGACGCGGCCCTGACCGACTCCGTGGTGGCCCCGGACGGGACCAGCCGACAGTCGGCCCTGGTGGCAACCGGCCCCGGGCGCTACGAGGGGGACTTTCCGGCAGACCAGGTGGGCAGCTACCTGGAGCGGGTCACGGTCACTAGCGGCGGGCACGCCGTCGAGGCCGCGACGGCCGGCCTGGCCGTCGGGTACTCGCCAGAGTTTCGCTTCATCGGGACCGACCTCCCGTTCCTCTCCCAGGTGGCCCGGGCGGGTGGCGGCACGGTGCTGGGGTCGGCGGCGCAGGCCTTCAGAGTCCCGGCGCCCCCGGTGGTGGTGGAGCACGCCCTCACCTGGTGGCTGCTGGGGATCGCTGCCCTTCTGATGCCGGTCGACGTGGCCGTCCGGCGGCTGGTGCCCGGTCGCCACGCCCGCCGGGGGCCGGGCGGGGTGGAGACCCTGGACCGTCGGGCCGCGCCCGGCCGGGGGGACGACGAGATGGCCGGGCCGGAGCCGGCCCCCGCTCCCGGCGAGGCGGGCAGCCCGGGCAAAGCTGCCGGTCCCCGCGAGGCGGGCAGCCCCCGCGAGGCGGGCAGCCCCGGCCACGAGGAGCCGGCCGACCTGGCCGCCCGGCTGATCGAGCGCCGGCGGGAGCGCCAGGCGGAGCGCCAGCGTCGCTGATCCGGGCAAGCGGTGGCGAGCCATCTGGCAGGCTGTCGGCGACAGGCCGTGGACCGGACGGCCGAGCGAGGAGGGACCGATTTGAGCTGGCAGGAGGCGGGGGCTTGGTGAGGCGAAGGTCGAGCCGGCCGTCCGGCAGCTTCTCCCTGGTGCGACCGGCGGTAGCCGGGACCCTGGCCACCGCCCTCGTCGCGGCTGGAGCGGCGCAGCCGGGGTCCCCGTTCGCGCTGAAGCACGCCCACGCCTGGTTCTTGGGGATCCCGGGGGCGACCACCGACGTCCACCGGGGGATGGTGCTGGGGCTCCTGGCCGTCTACGGGGGAGTCGGAATCCTGGTCGTGGTCTGGTACCAACTGGCGCAGGCCCTCCGCTGCCACCCTGGCTTCCCCGTTCGACGGCTGGCTCCGCTGCTCGCCCTGTGGGCCCTCCCGATCCTGGTCGCGCCCCCGCTGTTCAGCCAGGACGTGTACATCTACGCCGCAGTGGGGGCCATGGTCAGCCACGGCGTCGACCCCTACCACGTGGGCACCGTCGCTCTGGGAGCCAGCCCGTACGGAGCCCTGGTCGACCCCTTCTGGCGAACGCACCCGTCTCCGTACGGCCCGCTCTTCCTCGCCGTGGCCGCCACCATCGTGAACCTCACGTTCCGCCACGTGCTGGCCACCGTGGCCGGCCTCCGGGTGCTGGAGGTGGCCTCCGTCGCCGTGCTGGCCGTGTGCGCCACCCGGCTGGCCCGCCTCTACCGGCGGGACCCCGCCGAGGTGTTCGCCCTGGCCGTCCTCAACCCGGTGACCCTGCTCCTCCTCGTTGGCAGCGCCCACAACGATGCCTTCATGCTCGCTCTCCTGGCTTCGGGCCTCCTGCTGGCCAAGCGGGGGCGCCCGGCGCTCGGCATCCTGCTCTGCTCGCTGGCAGCCGCGGTGAAGTTCCCGGCGGGGTTGGGTGTCCTCTACATCGCCTGGGGGTGGCTCGGCCCGAGAGCCGGCTGGCGGGACCGGCTCCGGCCCCTGCTCACGGCCCTCCTGATCTGCTTCTGCGTGATGGAGGTCCTGGCCCGGGCCACCGGCCTCGGCTGGGGCTGGCTGGGGGCCCTGGGGACCCCGGGGACGGTGCGGACCTGGCTCGATCCGTCGACTGCTATCGGCCTCATGGGCTCGGCGGTCTCACGGTTCCTCGGGATCGGCCCCAGCGAGGCCCTCATACTGTCGGTCACGAGGGGGGCAGGCGACGTGTTGGCGGTCGCGGTCTGCGTGGCCCTGCTCTGGCACAGCCCAAGGCTGGGCCGGGCCAAGACGCTGGGGCTCGGGCTCCTGACGGTGGTCGCGCTGGGCCCGATCATCCAGCCCTGGTACTTCTCGTGGGGCATCGTCGTCCTCGCCCCGGTGGCCGCCGGCCGGCTGCGGGCGGCGGTGATCGGGCTCTCCGTCTTCGCCGTCCTCCTCCCCCTCCAGGACGGCGGCGCAGTCCTCGGACCGCTCGGTGTGGCCGCAGCCGTCGTAGCCCTGGTCGGGGTGGTGCTCGTCGTGTCCAGGCCCGGCCCGTTCGTCGTGCCCACCCGTCGTGCCCTTGCCCGGCTCGGGGTGCCGAGGGGCGCCTCGGACCCATGAGATCCGACCTGCGCCGGGCTCTGGCCGAGCTGGCCGGCGCCGATCCGGTCCTGGCCGAGCTGGTTGCCCGCTACGGGCCGCCCCGGCTGGCCCGGGCGGGGGCTGCGCGCGGGGCCGATGCCCACTTCGCCGAGCTGGTCCGGTCCGTGGTCTACCAGCAGCTGGCCGGCCGGGCGGCGGCCGCCATCCACGGCCGCCTCGAGGAGGCGGTGGGAGGGACGGTGGTGCCCGGGGCCCTGCTCGAGCTGGGGCTGGACGGGCTGCGCCAGGTCGGTCTCTCGGGGGCCAAGGCGGCCACAGTGGCCGGGCTGGCCCTGGCCGTGTCGTCGGGGGAGCTGGACCTGGGTCGCATCGCCCGCCTCCCCGACGACGAGGTGGTCGCCAGGTTGAGCGCCCTCCGCGGCATCGGGCCATGGACGGCCCACATGTTCTGCATCTTCCAGCTGGGCCGCCTCGACGTGTGGCCGGTCACAGACTACGGCGTGCGCAAGGGCTACTGGCTGGCCTGGGAGCTGGCCGAGCTCCCGTCGTCTCGGGCGCTGGAGCCCCTGGGCGAGCGGTTCCGCCCCTGGCGCAGCGTGGTGGCGTGGTACTGCTGGCGGGTGGCGGAGGACGGCAGCCTGCCCACCCGGTAGCGGCTCCGGCCCGCTTCCGCAGCGGCTCTCCGCCCACCCAGTAGCGGCTTCGGCACTCCGTAGGGGCAGCGGCTAGAGCATGCGCTGCATGAGCGCCACGTCCAGCCAGCGGCCGAACTTGCGGCCCACTTCGCGTTCGATCCCCACGAGGTCGAAGCCGCACGCACGGTGGAGAGCGATCGAGGCCTCGTTGCGGTCGGCGATGCGGGCCATGACGCAGTGGAAGCCATGGGCGCCGGCCAGGCGGACGGTCTCGGCGAGCAGCAGCCGCCCGAACCCCGCGCCCCGCTGGTCGGTGCGGACGTAGACCGAGTCCTCCACGGTCGTGGCGTAGGCGGGTCGGCTCCGGTAAGGCGACAGAGAGGCGAACCCGGTCACCTCCCCCCGGTCCTCCGCGACCACGACCGGGTGGGCGCCGGAGTGGTCGGCCAACCACAGCTCCTGGTCGGCCAGCGAGCGGGGCACCATCTCGAACACGAACGTGGAGCCGAGGACCTCCCCGTTCCAGATGGCCCGGGTGGCCTCGGCGTCCCCCGGGGCAGCCAGCCGGACGAGCACCGGACCGCAGAGTAGCGGCCCGCCTGGTCCGGCCCCCGGCACCATCGTGGCGGCAGCGACGTGGGCCAGGACGGGTCGGGCAGCCGCTCGACGAGCGAGATCTGCTACCGGCAAGTCGGCAAGCCGGAGCGGGGAGCCGGCGGCCGGGGGCTACCGAGCCGGCTGGTGCCGCGACCCCTGGACCTTCCGAAGCTATTCGACCCAGTCCTGCCCGCTCAGCAATCGCGTCACCTGGTCGCCCCTCGGAGGCGGGCCGATGAGAAGCCGGGCCGGCCCCACGGCTCCTCGTCGAGGGCGTTCACCTCGATGCCGCCCATGGCCCGAGCGAGCGGCACACCGGTGCCCCCGGGTCCCCCCGGCCCTTCTCGTCCTCCCTCTTGACTGTCACAGCCATGTGGTAGTATCGAACGTATGTTCAGGGAGCTCCAGGAGGCGGTGGGGGCCATAGAGGCGGTGCTGGCCGACCTCGAGCCGGGGGCCCTTTCTGGAGAAGACGCCCGGGCCATGGTGCAGGTCTTCGCGAGAGGCGAGCGCCTCTGCTCGGCTGGCAAGTCCCTTTGTGGGCTTCGGGTGCACCAGACCTTCTCCCCCCGCCTTTCGGA
>JBOGGR010000355.1:0-3357 GCA_050744025.1 Acidimicrobiales bacterium | reverse complement strand
GGGCCGGCGGGCGAGGGGCCGGCGGGCGAGGGGCCGGCGGGCGAGGGGCCGGCGGGCGAGGAGGGATCGGCTCCGCCGCTCTGGACCTGCCCGGAGGTGGTGGTCGCGGCCCTCCTCCACGACGTTGGCAAGGTGGAGGCCGGGCTCGGGACAGGGGCCCGGGTGGTGGCGACCCTGGTCGCCTCGGCTCTGGGCAGGCCCCGAGTCGCTGGGTGGATCACCCAGCCGGGCTGGGCCGGCCGCCTGGGCCGGTACGTGGCCCACGCCAGCCTTGGTGCCGAGCTCCTGGAACGGGTGGGGAGCCACCCCCTGGTGCGTGCCTGGGCCGCCGAGCACCACCGGCCTCCCCACCTCTGGAGCGTCCCCGGCGAGGTCGGCGCCCGGCTGAAGGCTGCCGACGACGACTGATCCGCCACCACGGACCGTCACAGGTCCCAGGTACTATCGCGTCGTGGCTGGCAGAAGCGATCCGGTGATGGCCGGCGACGAGGTGCGCCGTTTCATCAGGGCCATTCGGGCCGACGACGACCTGCGCTCCGAGGTGGAGCGCGCCATCCTGTCGCGCCGGCTCCTCGACGTGCCCGATCAGCTGGCGAGCCTGGTCGAGGTCGTCAGGGCCCTCACCGACCAGATGAACCAGCGCTTCGACCAGGTCGACCGGCGCTTCGAGCAGGTCGACCAGCGCTTCGAGCAGGTCGACCAGCGCTTCGACCAGGTCGACCAGCGCTTCGACCAGGTCGACCGGCGCCTCGACCAGGTCGACCGGCGCCTCGACCAGGACGACCGGCGCCTCGACCAGGTCGAGAACCAGCTCAAGGAGGGGAGGCGCCAGCTGGGGCAACTGGGCAGCACCATCGGGGTGTTCACCGAGGAGGAGGCCGGCGACGTGCTGCGGGGCGTGGCCGAGGACAGGGGCTGGGCCCTGCTCGACGAGCCGCGACGGCTCGACTTCGGAAGGGGCGAGGTCGACGTGGTCGTGCGTCTACGGACCGGCTCGGGCGAGGTGACGGCGCTGGTCGAGTCGAAGCTGAGGCTGAAGGAGCCCGATGTGGCCGCCTTCGCCCGGCTCCTCGCCGACCCCGCCTGGCTCGCCCGCCTGGAGGAGATGGGCCTTCGCGGCCCGTGGCTCCCCTTCGTGTACGGGATGGGGGTCTACGACCGGGTGACCAGGTTCTCCTCGGCGTCCGGCATCGGGGTCCTTTCCCCCAAGGGCCTGCTGGCCGAGGCCACCGCCCGCCCGTAGGCGCACCTGCCAGACCCACCCGCCAGGCGCACCCGCCCGGCGCACCTGCCAGGCGCACCTGCCAGGCGCACCTGCCCGGCGCACCCTCGCTCGGGTTGGCCGGCCGGCCCTGCGGGTAGGGCCGGCCCATGCCCATGGAGGAGGCCACCGCCGCGCACGGGCCCGCCGCGCACGGGCCCGCCGCGCACGAGCCCGCCGTGCCTGGGCCCGCCGCGCACGATCCCGCCGTGCCTGGGCCCGCCGCGCACGGGCCGGGCCAGCGCCCTTCTGCCCGCGCCCCGAGAGCCGGCATCCCGATCGAGGCCATCGACGTGTCCGCCTACACGGTGCCCACCGACCAGCCCGAGTCCGACGGGACCCTCTCCTGGGACTCGACGACGATGGTGGTGGTCGAGGTTACGGCAGGGGAAGAAACGGGCCTCGGCTACACCTACGCCGACACGGCCACCGCCGAGCTCGTGCGGGACGAGCTGGCCGGTGTCGTCAGGGGCCGGGACGCCCTTGCGGTCGCCTCGTCCTGGTCGGCGATGGTCCACGCCATTCGCAACCTCGGCCGCCCCGGGATAGTCGGCATGGCCCTCTCGGCCGTCGACGTGGCGTTGTGGGACCTGAAGGCCCGCCTGCTCGGCGTCCCGCTGGTCGTCGCCCTCGACGCCCACCACGAGACCGTGCCCGTCTACGGGAGCGGCGGGTTCACGTCATACTCGATGGAGACGCTGGCCGGTCAGCTCTCCGGATGGGTCGGGGCAGGCATCCCCCGGGTCAAGATGAAGGTGGGCCGCCGCCCGGAGCAGGACGCGGAACGGCTCCGGGTGGCCGTCGAGGCCGTGGGCGACGACGCCCAGCTCTTCGTCGACGCCAACGGCGCCCTCACCCGCAAGCAGGCCCTCGGCTGGGCCGGCCGCTACGCCGACGCCGGCGTCGCCTGGTTCGAGGAGCCCGTCAGCTCCGACGACCTGGCCGGCCTCCACCTGCTCCGGGACCGGGCCCCTGCGGGCATGGACATAACGGCCGGGGAGTACGGCTACGACCTCCCCTACTTCCAGCGCATGCTCGCCGCCGAGGCGGTCGACTGCCTCCAGGCCGACGTCACCCGCTGCGGCGGGTACACCGGGTTCCTCCAGGTGGCGGCCCTGTGCGACGCCCGGTGCCTCGACCTGTCGGCCCACTGCGCCCCCCAGGTCTCCGCCCACGCCTGCGCGGCGGTATGGCACCTGCGCCACCTCGAGTACTTCCACGACCACATCCGCATCGAGTCCATGCTGTTCGACGGGGTGCTCGAGCCCGAGCCGGGCGGGGCGCTGCGCCCCGACCGGTCCCGCCCCGGGCACGGCCTCTCCCTCAAGCGTTCCGACGCCGAGCCGTTCTTGGCGAAATAGCAGCCGCCGCCCCAGGCTCCCGTGCCCACTCCGGAAGGCCGCCCACGCGGCCAGACCCCCGTGCCCCCTCCCGCCGGCCGCGCCCCCGGCCAGACCCCCGTGCCCCCTCCCTCCGGCCGCCCCCCCGGGACCTCCGCCCCTCGGACCTCCGCCCCCGGCCCCCGCCGTTGGCTGGTCGACGGGATGAACGTCGTCGGCTGCGAGCCCGACGGATGGTGGCGGGACCGGGCCGCGGCCATGGGGCGTCTCACCGCCGAGCTGGCCCGGTTCCGGGCCGCCCTCGGGGAGCCGGTCACGGTCGTGTTCGACGGCCGGCCGCCGACTGCCGGGGGCGGGTCGCCGCCAGTCGAGGTGGTCGGCGTCCGGGGTGGTCCGCCACCAGTCGAGGTGGTCGGCGTCCCGGGAGGGCCGGACGCCGCCGACGACGAGATCGCCCGGCGGGTGGCGGGGGACGCCCGGCCCGCGGAGGTCGTCGTGGTCACCTCCGACGCCGGGCTGGCGGGCCGGGTGCGGGGGAGCGGCGCCCGCGTGGTGGGGGCGAGGGCCTTTCGCCGGCGCCTGCTCCCGGCCGCCCTCGGTGACCCGGCGGCAGCGGACGGTCGGCCCCGTCACCGGCCGGTCCGTGGGGGTGAACGATGAGCGCCCCGATGCCGCGAATGTCTAGCGTGTAGCGAGCGAGCCTCATACCGCCAAGAAGGGCAGGTCAGCGCTTCGCGCTGAGGGGCGCCTCCGCGG
>JBOGGR010000354.1:0-28424 GCA_050744025.1 Acidimicrobiales bacterium | reverse complement strand
GGGCGCCCCCCCCGCCGCCCCCGCCGCCGGGCGCGGCCCGAGGGGGTGGGCACGGGAGCCCGGCGCGACCACGGCCATTTCCCCGTCTCCTGCTGCTGCAACGCTCGCCCCTTCCACCAGGCGGGCCGTGGCCGCCGCCTCCCCGGGCCCCGACCCATCGTCCACGACTATGGCCGCGCCGACCGGCCCGACCGAGGCCAGGGTGAGGACCAGGCCGGCCGAGCGGTCCCGCACCGGGACCACGAGGGTCACCGCCCCGGGCCCGGGCCCAGCCCCCGCCCTGTCCGCCCCACCGCCCTGGCGCCCGCCCCGTCCCGGGGAGTGCCGGGGATGGGCCAGGCCGGCGTCGAGGAGCCGCCGGGCAAGAGCCCCCGCCCCTGGCCCGGCCGGGACCGGCTCCCCGGCGGCCAGCCGGTCGAGGAGGGCGCTCCCGGCGGGGCTGAGGCGCAGGACCCGGAGCGGGGCGCCCCCGATCAGGATCCGGCCGCCGTCCACCCTGCGGGCCCCCGGGTCGAGGGCCAGCCGGGCGCCGGCAGGGAGCGGGGCGCCGTCCTCGGGGAGCGGCCCGCGACCGGGGACGGTGACGCCGGCGGGGACGGCGCCCGGAACCGCGCCCGGATCAGTCGTAGAGGACCATGCCCCGGATGTTGCGGCCGTCCCGCATGTCCTGGTAGCCCTCGTTGATGTCCTCCAGGCGGTAGGTCCGGGTCACGAGCTCGTCCAGGGCCAGCTGGCCGTCCCGGTAGAGGTCGAGGAGCTTGGGGATGTCCGCCCGCGGGTTGGCCGAGCCGAAGATGGAGCCCCGCAGCTCCTTCTGGAACAGCGTCAGCTCGAACAGGCTCAGCTTGACGTCGACCTGCGTCATCGGAGCCACGGAGGTCATCACGACCCGGCCGCCCTTGGAGACGAGCGACATGACGGGGGCGACGAGGTCGCCGTCCGGGACGCCGACGGTGACGATGGCCTTGTCGGCCAGCTGGCCCCGGGTGAGCTCGCTCACGATGGGGAGGGCGGCGTAGACGTCGTCGGCGGTGTGGGTCGCACCGAGCGCGAGGGCCTGCTTCTGCTTGAGCTCGACCGGGTCCACGGCGACGATCCGCTTCGCCCCGGCGGCCCTGGCCCCCTGGACGGCGTTGATCCCGACCCCGCCCACGCCGACCACCACGACGGTGTCCCCCGGCTCCACCTCGGCGGCGTAGACGGCCGACCCCCAGCCGGTGGTCACGCCACAGCCGACAAGGGCCGCCTTGTCCAGGGGGATGTCATCGTCGATCTTGATGGCTGACGCCTCGTGCACGACCACGTACGGGCAGAACGTCCCGAGCAGGCACATGGTCCCCGCGCCCTTCCCCCGGACGTGGACGCGCTGGGTGCCGTCGGAGAGGGCCACACCGCTCAGCAGGCTGGCTCCGAGGTCGCAGAGGTTCTGCCGGCCCGTGGAGCACCACCGGCACCGGCCGCACGAGGGGATGAAGCCGAGGACGACGTGGTCCCCGGGTCGCAGCGCCGTGACGCCGGGCCCGACCTCCTCGACCACACCCGCCCCCTCGTGCCCCCCCACGATCGGGAGGGGCGCCGGCAGGTCGCCGGTGACGAGGTGCTCGTCCGAGTGGCACAGGCCAGAGGCGGCCAGCCTGACCTTCACCTCCCCGGCCACCGGGTCGCCGAGCTCGACCTCCTCCACGCTCCACGGCTCCCCGACGTTCCAGAGCACCGCTGCCTGAGTCTTCACGGCTCCACCCTCGCTTCCTGCCCTGGCCTCTTCCTAGAAATGGCAGCCGTTTCGCCTCGGGCGAGCTGCCCACTCACGCCCCGCGGCGCCCTCCGCCACCCTACCCCCGCCGGTGGCGGCGGGGCGGGCCGGCTCGGCTGGGGCGGCCCGGCTGGGCCGGGCGGGCGGCTCAGTGCCGGCCGGCCGCGAGGTGGGGGAGTGCCGGCGTGACCGAGGCCATCCGGATCGTGTGATTCTGGCGTGCCTGGTCAGCTCGGTACTCGGCTGCGAGCTGCGCGATCGACCTAGGGATGCAGGAGGGCGAAAGGCAGTCCGCCGACGGCGCAGGCGACGGTGGTTCTGGATGTGCCCCAGCGGCGGGCGAGGGGCCGGGCGACGACGGCGCCGAGGACGCCCCCGACTGCTCCCAGGGCGATGAGGAGCCCGACGACGCCGGCTCGTAGGCCGACGGTGCGGACCAAGAAGACGACCAGGAGGGCGTCCTTGCCGGTGAGGGTGAGGTTGGCGGCGGCCGTGAAGATCATCTCGGGTCGCAGGAACGGGTCGGACATCACGAACGCAGCCCTTCCGCGGCCTTCCGTCGGAGGTCGTGGTCGGCGCTGCCGGGTCTCGGTCCGGTCGGTGCTCGTGGCTGCGAATGGCGGTCAGGCACATAGACGACACGGCGAAGCTGACCGCATCGACCAGCATCCCCGTGGTCGCCCCGGCGAGTTGGGCGAGGGCAGCTCAACACGCCGGCCCAGGCCGCCACCGGCACGCTGAGGAAGGCGACGAGGGACAGCGCGTCGCAGGTGAGCATGGCCGGGCGGCGAGGCAGTCGGTCGATCCACGCCCCGGCGGGAGGTCCGAGGACCAGCCAGGGCAGCCAGGTGGCGGCGTTGAGCACCCCTACGACGAAGGTGCTGGCGTGGAGGGAGCTGACGGCGACGAGGGGCAGGGCGACGCTGGTGACGGCGGTCCCAACCTGGCTGGTCGTCTCCCCGGTCCAGAACAACCGGTAGTCGTGCTGGCGCCACAGGCCCCCGCGTCGGCGATCGCCGACACTACCGAGCGACGTCACGGCTCGGGGCGGACCGAGGTGGAGAAGAACACCCGGGCCTCCCGTGCTCCGGCCGGGCGAGGAGCGGGGCCGGCTCGAGCTGTTCCGCTACTGGGTCGAGCGCTGCCCGATCGGGGCTGTGCTGGAAGACCACACATCCCCCTACACCTATACCTGGCAGACTGTACGGAGATTGCAACCCGTACAGGAGGCGGGATGCGTAGTCGCGAGGACGAGACCGAGGTCTACGCCGGGGGTCTCATCGACGTGGACCTGGAGGTCGGCGCGGAGGAGCTGCGGGCGAACCTCTCCGACGTGCTATCCAAGGTGGCTTACGGCGAGCGTCGGGTGCTCGTCACCCGCAACGGTCGGCCCTTGGCGGTGATCCTTCCTGTGGCCGACGCCGCCTTCTACGCTGATCTGGAGGATGCCCAGGACCAGGCCATGGTCAAGGACCGGGCCGCGGCCGTCGCGGCCGAGGAGACCGTGGACGCCCGTCAAGGGTGAGCGACCCCGCATCGGACTACCGGGTCGAGCTGATCCCCGCCGCTCGCCGCCCGCCGCCAGCTCGCCAAGCTGCCCCAACCGGCCCGCGGCCGAGTCGAGGCCGCCATCGCCGCCCTGAGCTCCGATCCCCGCCCACCCGGCGCCACGGGCGCCTCAGTGCCGGCCGGCCACGAGGTGGGGGAGTGCCGGCGTGACGAAGGCCATCCGGGTCGCCTGCGGCGTGTTGCGGCTCGTGAGGGTGCGCACCTCGCCCTCGATCACCACCGCGGATATCCCGGGCAGGTCACCGATCGCGAGCGCCCCCAGCGCGTCGGGCGCAGCCGAGCCCCAGGGGGCGTCCATGACAAGGAGGTCGGCGTCGGCCCCGGGCTCGATCACGCCGGAGCGGAGCTCCCAGACCCGGGCGTTGTTGCCGGTTGCGAGGGCCCAGGCCTGCTCCGGGGCCAGGCCCGCCAGCGAGGAGATCTCGGCGACGGTCTTGAGCACTCCCAGCGGCATGACACCGGTGCCCGTCGGTGTGTCCGAGCCGATGACGAGCCTGGAGAGGTTCCCGGTCTCTGCCGCGAGCCGGACGATGGCCACCGCCGAGCGGACGTTGCCGGCCTGCACGAGCTGGAGCACGAGGTCGGTCTCTCGCACCAGCATCTCGACCCCCTCGGGGGAGAGCGAGGTCGGTCCGCCGTTGGCGTGCCCGCACACGTCGGGTCGCAGGAGGACGAGGTGCTCGGGGGTGATCGGCTTGGAGCCGGGGATGCTGGCGCCACCGGAGTGGCACATGACCTTGATCCCCTCGGCCTGGGCGCCGCGGACCTGCTCCACGCCGTCGGCGGGGTCCGAGTAGGCGCCGAAGCCGAACTTGGCCAGCCACACTCCTGCCGCCCGCAGCTCGGCGAAGTCTGAGGGACCGAGAGTGGGCTCCAGGATGACCGCGCCGGCGTGGACTCGCATGCCGGTGGGCCGGAAGTTGGCGAAGCAACACCGGGCGGCGATGGCCAGCGCCTTGACCGCGACCGACTCGTGCGGGCGCCCGGGGGCGTGGATCTCGCCGGGAGAGACGATGGAGGTGATCCCGCCATGGACGTAGCTGTCGAGGAAGTCCACCGTCTTCTGCCGGGGTGTGTAGTCCCCCAGCACCACGTGGCAGTGGGAGTCGATCAGGCCGGGCGCGATGGTGGTGCCGGCGGCGTCCAGCACTACCTCGGCCGCCTCGACCAGGCCGGCCAGCGCCTCCCTGCGGCCGGCCGCCTCGATCGTCCCGCCGTCGCACACGACGGTGTCGGCCCCGACCAGGACGGGGTCCTCCAGCATCCCGGAGAGCACGCACCCGGCATTGACGACGGCCAGGCGGCTCACTGACCATCCCCTTTCGCCAGGGCCGCCTCCTTGGTCATCCCGCCGAGCCTGGCGTTGAGCCGTTGGCGGTTGGCGACGGCCACGATCACCACCAGCTCGTCCGGAGCCGGGGCATCGGGGACGCGGACCTCCACCGCGTCGTAGTGGCTGCGGACCCACAGCTCGTCCTTGAACGCCAGCGGGACGTCGATCGTCGTCCCCGGCCCCCCCACCTTGGTGGCGGACGTGATCCAGGCTCGGCCTCCCCCGATCGCTTCTCGGAACGCGTCGCCGAAGGCCGAGGTGAGGCAGGCGTTGGCGTGCTCCTGCTCCCCGGCGGTCCCGGAGATGGCCCCCTTGCCGTAGCTCTCCACTGGCCCGCCGAGGGCGGCCAGCGCTGCTTGGGCCAATGTGGTCCCCAGCTCGCGGGAGCCATCCACCAGAGCCGCGAGGTCCTCGACGAAGCCCGCTCCGGCCAGAGGGTTGCGCACCACGGCGGCAGCCGTCACCTTGCGAAGGGGCGGCCCGTCGTCGCCTCGCCCGGCCGCGGTCCTGGTCTCTTCCGCCACCACCTGGGTCTTGCGCACCTGGAGGTGGCCGGTCGCGGTGCTGTCTGCCATGTCGTGGTCTCCTTCGTCGTCGATGGTGGTCGCGGCCTGTGCTCCTGGGACGACCACCGGACGCCCGTCGTGCGTGGTGGCCTCAGCTCCTGCCGAGGACGACGGCAGTGAGGGCCACGCCGTACGCCGCCGCGTCCTCGGTGTCCATCCGGCCGAGCCGCCGGTAGAAGGCCTTGCACAGGCGCAGGGTCTCCCGGTCGGTCGCCGCCAGCTCCTTGGTGAGGCCCTCGACCGCCGGCTCCAGGTCCTGCTCGGGGACGACCCGGCTCACCAGGCCGATCCGCTGGGCCTCGTCGGCAGAGACCTCGCGCCCGGTCAGGACGAGGTCGAGGAACGGCTTCTCCGGGAGGACCTTGCCGAAGTGCGACATCACGATCATGGGGGCGATGGCGTCGTGCACCTCGGGGAAGGCCAGGCGGGCGGTGTCGGCGGCGACCACCAGGTCGCAACGGGCGGCCAGGCTGGCCCCGGCCCCCAGGGCGCGGCCCCTGACGCCGGCCACGCTGATGCCAGGGAAGGCGCCCAGCGCCTGGTTGACCCGCTGGACCTGGTCCAGGCCGGCGAAGACCTTGGCCGGCGGAGGAGGGCCGCCAACTCCTCTGTCCCGCCCCAGGCAGAAGTCGGGGCCCCGTCCTCGCAGGACGGCCACGGCCACCTCCTGGTCGGCTGCCAGGCCGGCCAGGTGCTCCTCGAGGGCATCGAGGACGGCGGCGTCGAGGAGGTTGCCTCTCGAAGGCCGGTCCAGCGTGAGGTGGACCACTCCCGGTCCATGTCTCTCCAGCGCCACCGGGGGGCCGGACGTGGTCACACGCGTCACTCCTCTGGGTCGCCTTCTCGGGCGGAATCCAAGGTAGGTGGGCCGGCTCTGGGAGCTTGTCACCTCCTTGGGTACATTTCCCGCCCGGCCCTGGAACGCGGATGATTCGTCGGTATCGTTGTGCGATAAGCGAGATCGAGCCGCAGGTTCTCCAGATGGACAGACGATCGCCGGGGGGGAGCAGCCAGATGTTGCACACCCAGGTGCAACAGGAGTGGGGCCAGGACGGGGCAGGGGCCATGCCTGCGCCCACCCGCCTGGCGCGCATGTCGCACCTGCTGCACGGCGCCCTCACCGTCCGCGAGGTGCAGCTGGCCTACCTCCAGGGCATCGGCGAGCTGATCCCGGCTGGCGGCTACGGGCTCTACCAGCTCGACCCGGAGTCAGGGGACCCGGTCGACGTGGCTGCCGATGTGCCCGGCCCGTTCCTCGAGCGCTACGAGCGGGAGGGCCGAGCCGACGACCCCGTGCTGGCCCACGTCGCCACCCACCTGGTCCCGATCGACTCCAGCCGGGTCCTGCCCGATGGCGAATGGCGAAGGTCGGCGGTGTTCGACGTCCTTTCGAGCGCCGGGTTCCGTCACTCCCTCGAGGCGCCGGTGGTGGTCGACGGGGCGTTGTGCGGGACGCTCAACATGGCCCGACCCGAGGAGCAGTTGCCGTTCACGGTGGCCGAGACCCGATGCCTCGCCGCGGTCAGCGACGAGGTGGCGCTGGCCCTCACCCGTGCCATGCGCCACGAGCTGATGGCCCGCCGGGCGGTCCTCCTGGCTGATGCGCTCGACGCGCTGCCCCAGGCGGTCGTCGTCGACCTGCTGGACGGCGAGCGCGTCTTCTCCAACCGGGCAGCCCTGCGCCCCGTGCCGGGCCGCCCGACCTCTCTGTCGGCCGAGGCCGCTTCGGTGATCGCCGAGAACCTCGAGCCGCTCCGGCACGAGACGAGGAGGGTGATCCTGGGCACGGTCGGCCAGCAGCACGGCGGGGCGGGGGACCTGTCCGCCGGGGCACGAGCGCCCGGCCGCCATCTGGCCGTCAAGTCGGTGCGCCTGCCATTTCGCGATGGCGCCGTGCTGTCGTTCATCTACGAGCGGAGCGGCGGGACCGACCTCCCCCCCTGCATAGAGGTGCTCTCGTCGCGCGAGCAGCAGATCGCCGAGCTGGTGAGCCAGGGGCTGACGACCGAGGAGATCGCCTCCCTCACGTACATCAGCCGCAACACGGTCAAGCAGCACCTGAAGCGGATCTTCGGGAAGCTGGACGTCCACAGCCGGGCCGAGCTCGTGCAGGCCATGTGGTCAACGATGTCGGAGCGCCGGGACGGCCCGACCGGCGCGGACGGGGACGCAGAGGGCAGCCAGCCGGCTTGATGGGCCGCCCCGACCGCCGGGACGGAAGCGAGAACCCAAGGAGATCAGACGTGCAGACCACGGTTAGAGGCACGCGTCACCGCGTCATGGCCGCCGGGGGCGCCCTGCTGTCGGCGGGGATCCTTTTGGCCGCCTGCGGCGGATCTACCCCGGCGGCCAGTTCCACGACCACCGCCGGCGGGGGCTCGCCGACCTCGAGCACGGGAGCCCCGTCGAGCAGCTCGAGCACGCAGGCGAGCACGAGCAGCGGGGGTGGCCACTTCACGATCGGCTTCTCCAACCCTCAGGGAACCCAGCCCGTGCTCGACGCGTTCCAGAAGGCCCTTGGCGTGGCCGCCAAGCGGGCGGGCGACAAGGTAATCCCGCTCAACGCCGGCCTTTCGGTGAGCAAGCAGGTCTCGGACATCCAGGAGCTCATCACCGACAAGGTCGATGCGATCGTGGTCTTCCCCCTGGCCGCCCAGGCACTGGTCCCGGCGCTGACCCACGCACGCAAGGCCGGGATCAAGGTCGTCGGCTACAACGCCGTGACCACGGAGACGGCCACCTCGGCCTCCCTGTATCCCTACAACGCCGACATCAACCAGGGGATCATCCACCAGGGGGCGAAGCAGGCGGCCCAGTTCGTGGCTCAGCAGCTGCACGGGAAGGGCAACGTCCTGGGTGTCAACATCTCACTCCCGGTCCCCTCACTGGACGCCTTCATAGCGAGCGAGAAGCAGGACGTGACCTCGGCCAACCCGGGCATCCACTGGGTCGGGACGGCATTCGACCAGACGGACGACATCGCCGGCGCCGACTCCTCGGTGGCGTCCGCCCTGACCAAGTACCACAACAAGGTCCAGGCCGTGATGGCCTACTTCGACGGCGCCGCCATCGGGGCGGCCAGGGCTCTCCAGAGTGTCGGGGTCAAGAACGTGGTGATCGTGGGCCAGCAGGGCAACACCGACGGCATCCAGGCGGTGAAGGACGGCACCATCAGCGCCACCATCAACGAGATGCCCTACCAGCAGGCCCTGATCGCGTTCACCATGGTGAAGGACCTGCTCGCCGGAAAGACCGTCCCCCTCGTGATCCACCCGCCGGTCCAGTTCATCACGAAGAGCAACCTGAGCCAGTACGTCCCCTGGACCACCGGGATCCAGGAGATCGCGGACGGCAAGCTCACCCCGCCCACCAGCCTGAGCAGCCAGCCCGGCGCCTGAGCGGGGAGGAGGGGTGGGGGACCGGGTAGCGGTCGAGCTGCAGGGCATAGTCAAGCACTTCGGCCGGACCCAGGCTCTCAAGGGGGTGGACTTCTGCCTGAGGGAAGGGGAGGTCCACGCCCTGGTGGGGGCGAACGGGTCGGGGAAGTCCACCCTGATGAAGGTCATCTACGGTGCCCACCGGCCGACGGGCGGGACCATGCGCCTCTACGGGACGCCCGTCCACCTCCGCAGCCCGGGGCAGGCGTTGAGGGTGGGCATCGCGGCCGTCCCCCAGGAGCTGCCGCTCGTGCCGAGCCTGAGCGTTGCAGAGAACATCTTCTTCGGCAGCATCCCCCGGCGGTTGGGGGTGGTGAGGTGGCGGGCCATGCGGCGAGGGGCTGCCGAGGTCCTGGCCCGGATGGACGAGGCGATCGACCCGTTGGCCCCCATCGGCTCCCTCGACCTGGCCCGCCAGCAGCTGGTATCGGTCGCCCGGGCCCTGGCTCGGGGTGCCTCGACGCTCGTGTTCGACGAGCCGACCAGCTCCCTCGGGCCGGACTCCACGGCTCGGCTGCTCGGCGTGATCGCCAACCTCCGCTCGCAGGGCCGGGCGGTCGCCTTCATCTCGCAGCGCCTCGACGACATCTTCGCCATCGCCGACCGGGTCACCGTGATCCGGGACGGCTCGGTCGTGCACAGCGGGACCCGCGAGGAGATGACGGCAGACCTGGTGACCCGGCTGATGGTTGGGGACGACGGGGCAGGTGAGGCGAGACGCCGGGATCCCGGTGCCGGGCCGGCGGCGCTACGAGTCGAGGACCTCGGTGCCGGCGGTCACTACCGGGGGGTCTCGTTCTCCCTTCACGACGGCGAGGTCCTGGGTCTGGTCGGGCTGGCGGGCTCCGGGGCCGAGGAGCTCGTCCGGTCCCTGTACGGGCTGACCGGGACGTCCTCGGGACGCGTCTGGCTGGGCGAACGGGACGTCACCTCGTGGCCGAGCCGGAGGCGGGCCCGGGCGGGCATGGCGTACATCTCGGGGGACCGGCAGCACGAGGGGCTGGTCCGGGGACAGACAGTTGCGTTCAACCTGACCCTGGCCCTCAACCGCCGGGCCAGCCTGGCGCTGGTGCCGGACCGCCGTCAGGCAGACATGGTGCAGGACGTGATCCGCCGGCTCGGCCTCCGTCCACCAGATCCCGGCGCCCTCGTCGACTCCCTCTCGGGCGGCAACCAGCAACGGGTCCTCATCGGCCGCTGGCTTCTGGCCGGGTCGACCATCTGGCTGCTGAACGACCCGACTCGGGGGGTCGACGTTCGCGCCCGGGCCGAGATCCACTCCCTGATCGCCCGACGGGTGGCGGAGGGGGGCGTCGCCGTCATGACCTCCTCCGACGTCAGGGAGCTCCTGGAGGTGTGCGACCGTCTCCTGGTCCTGGCCCGGGGCCGGGTGGTGGCCGACCTGTCCCCGTCGGAGACCACGGAGGAGGCCCTCCTCGCCCATGCGGGCGGGGTGGGGCCGGCGGCGGCGGGGACCGGCGGCGGGCCGCCAGGAGGGGGAGAAGCCGCGCCATGTCCCTGACGAGGGCGGTGAGAGCGGGGGGTGGCGGGCCGGGCGATGCCCAGCCCGGGGGGTGGAGGCTCGGATCGGCTGGCGCGGCCGCCCTCCATGTCTACCGCCGCGTGCGCATATTCCTCGGGGCGCTCCTCGCCCTGGTGATCCTGATCGTCCTCCTCGGCATCACCGAGCCGGTCTTTCTCAGCGCATCCAACTGGAAGAACATCCTGGTCGCCAACAGCTCGCTGTTCATCGTCTCGGTCGGGATGACCGCGGTCCTGATCAGCTCCGGGTTCGACCTCTCGCTCGGGGCCATGATGGCAGTGTCCGAGGAGACCCTGTACCTGCTGCTGCGGGCGGGGGTGCCCGCAGTTCCGAGCTTCGTGATCGTGCTCCTCGTGGGCCTGGTGATCGGGGCGGCCTTGAACGGCATGCTGATCGGCGTGTGCCGGGTCAACTTCCTGGTGGTCACGCTCGGCAGCATGACGCTGCTGTACGGGCTGACGGACGTGGTCACCAACGGCGCGACGAACACGATCAGCTCCCATGCTCTCGAGGTCCTCGGCAACGGGTCCGTCCTCGGGGTGCCGGTCCCGATCCTGGTGGTGATCGGAACGCTGCTGGTCGGGGGCTTCGTCCTGAAGATGACATCGTTCGGCCGGACGATCTACGGAGTCGGCGGCAACCGGGAGGCGGCCAGGATTGCCGGGATCGCGGTGCCGCTGGTGGTGGTGGCCGTGTACGGCTTCTCCGGCATGTGCGGAGCGCTGGCCGGCCTGGTCGAGGCCGGTCGCCTGGCTGCGGCGACGCCGAACACCGGGTCGACCATTGCCCTCACGAGTGGAGCCGCCGTGCTCCTCGGAGGGACCAGCCTCTTCGGCGGGGTGGGCGGCCTGACCGGCACGATCGTCGGGGTCCTCGTCATCGCCGTCCTCGGCAACGGGGTCGACCTGCTCGGGGTGTCCAACTTCTGGCAGGGGGTGGTGACCGGCGCCGTCCTCCTCGGCGCCCTGCTCCTCGACCGGCTCCAGAAGCACGGCCAGGCGGGGCTGTAGCCGCCGTGGCCGCTTCGCCCGAGGTCCCGAGCCGTTGAAGGTGCACGAGGCGATCGGGGCTGCGCTGGCGGCCGAGGGGGTGACCGCCGTCTTCGGGCTCATGGGGGACGGCAACCGGCGGTGGATGGTGGACCTCGCCCACCGGGGGGTGACCCTGTACCACGCCCGCCACGAGGGCGCGGCCCTGGCCATGGCGGACGGCTATGCCCGGCTGACCGGGTCTGTCGGCGTCTGCACCGTGACCTATGGACCGGGGGTGACGCAGCTGTCCACCTCCATCATGGTGGCCGCCAAGCACGGCACTCCCATCCTCGTCCTGGCAGGCGGCGTGGACCGGGCCGAGCTGGGCACCGGCAGCCACCTCGACGTGGACGAGCGGGCCGTCCTCTTAGCAGCCGGGGCGATCGTCGAGGAGGTGCGGGAGCCGGACCAGGCTGCGGAAGGCGTACACCGGGCCGCGTTCCTGGCTGCCGCGAAAGGGTGTCCGGTCGCCCTCCTCGTCCCTGTGGACCTGCAGGACGTCCCGCTGGCCGGCCACGACGGCACTCCGTCAGGTCCCCTGCCCAGACCGTCGACGGAGGGCCTGGTCCCCGGCCGGCGAAGCGTGGACACGGCAGCCGCCATGCTGGCGGGCGCCCAGCGCCCGGTCGTGCTGGCAGGGAGGGGTGCGGTCTTGTCGGGGTCCCGGAGCTCCCTCGACGCCCTGGCCGGCCGGCTCGGCGCCTTGGTGGCCACGACCTTCCAGGCCAAGGGCTTCTTCGACGGCCACCCGCACGACGTCGGGCTGGCTGGGGGGTTCTCCTTCGCGCGCACCCGGGCCCTGCTCCACCGAGCCGACTTCGTCGTCTCAGTAGGTACCTCTCTCGATGCCCACACCACCGATGGTGGACGTCTCTTCCCGGAAGCCAGGGTCATCCAGGTGGACGTCCGGCCCTACCACCTCATCGGGGGTCGCTCGGTGCCGGCCCTGCATCTCCAAGGTGACGCCCAGGCCACCGTGGACGAGCTGGTGGCTGCGCTCGACCGCCGGGGAGGATGCGGGCCAGGGTGGAGGGCCGCGGAGCTGAGGGAAGTGCTGGATGGAGACCCCCGGACCGAGGAGATCACCTCCCACGACGTGAAGTTGGAGGAGGGCTCGGTCGACCCTCGCCGGCTGATGCTGGAGCTGGACCGCCTCTTGCCCGAGGACGCGGCGGTGGTCATCGGGGGCGGCCACTTCATGGCCTTTCCCTCCCGCTACCTGAGCAACCCTGGCGGCCGGTCCTTCGAGATGGTGTTCGACTTCATGACGACGGGTCAGGCGGTGCCTGCCGCCATCGGCGCCGCAGTGGGGGCGCCGGAGCGGATGGTCGTGGCCATCGAGGGCGACGCCAGCTTCCTCATGCACGTCCAGGAGATCGAGACGGCCGCCCGTCATGGCATCACCCTCCTCGTTCTCGTCATGAACGACGGCGCCCTGGGGGCCGAGTACCACAAGCTCCGGGCCGAGGGGCTGGACCCCAGCCAGTCGCTGGCCCCCACGCCGGACCTGGCCTCCGTGGCCAGCGCCCTCGGCGGGACGGGCTTCCGCCTCCACGACGTGGACCAGGTGCCGGACGTGATCTCGTGGTTCGACCGGGGGCGTGGGCCACATGTCGTCGACTGCGCGGTGTCCAAGGCAGTGGTCGGGCCGCTGTGAGCCCGTGTCCCGGCGCCAGCAGGGCGAAAGGACCCGATTGGGTGACGTTCTCGCGGAAGAGGGGTTGGTACCCTCGCTCCATCGAGGCTGGAGATGGGTGACGGGAGCACGTACCGGGTCGAGAGGCTGCTGTGGAGGCTGCGGCACGACGCCGCCCTCGCCGAGCGGTACAGGTCGGACCCTCAGACGGTGATGGTCGAGCACGGCCTCGACGACGAGGAGCGGGGTGCCCTCGGGTCCGGCGACTTCCGGTCCCTCTACGCCGCAGGCGTCAACCCCTACATCCTCTATTTCGGGGCTCTCGAGATGGGAGTGCCGCGGGCTTCCTATTACGAGGCCCTGCGGGCTGAAGGACCCGAGGCCGAGTGAGCATGGGCACGATCCGAGCGGCCTACGCCATGTCCCACTCCCCGGGCATGACCGGGTTCCCCGAGATCGCCGATGCCAGCCAGGCCACGGCCGTGCATGACGCCTTCGACGTGCTCCGCCGGCACCTGGCCGGGGTCGGGGCCGACGTCCTGGTCGGCATCTCTGTGGACCACTTCACGAACTTCTCGCTCGGGAACCTGCCGACGTTCGCGATCGGCTCGGCGGGCGGGTACACGGGGCCCTCGGCGGGGCTGGCTGGCTTCCTCAGGCTCGAGCCGCGCACCTTCCCCGGGCACGCGACCTTGGGCAAGGCCCTGCTCACAGAGGCCATCCGGGCTGGGTTCGACCCGTCGTCCGTCGGAGGAGACTTTGTCTTCGACGAGAACTTCTGCGTCCCGCTCCATTTCCTCGGCGCGGTCGACATCCCATTCGTCCCGATCATCGTGAACGCCGTCGAGCCTCCGTACCCGAGCCTTCGCCGCTGCTGGCAGCTGGGCTGCACGATCGGCCGCTTCCTGGAAGCCCAGTCCATCGCCGAGAGGGTCGTGCTGATGGCGACCGGCGGCCTGTCCCACTCTGTGGGTACCCCAGAGGCGGGGAGGATCGACGTCGGCTTCGACCGACGGGTCCTGGCACTGCTGGCCGAGGGGAAGGCCGAGCTGCTCGCCGATCTCCCTCCCGAGGACATCGACAGAGCAGGCAACGGGGCGCAGGAGGTGCGGGCCTGGACGGTCCTCGCCGGCGCGGTGGGGAGCGCCCTGTTCGACGTGCTGGTCTACGAGCCCATCCCGGAATGGCTGACCGGGACTGCCGCCGTCACAGCCCGCCTGGGCAACGAGCAACGAGGAGGTTGACGAGCGATGCCCAAACGGCCCAAGTTCACCGCAGGGGATATCTCCGGGGTTCAGGCGTACCCCCCGACCCCGGCCACAGCCGACGCCGAGCAGGTCGAGGCCCGGAGCACCGTCGACCTCGACGGGACCGAGCGGATGATCCGACAGCTGATCGGAGACGGGGTCGACAGCATCGCGCTCAACGGCACGCTCGGGGAGATGGCGACGCTCACCCTCGATGAGTGGCGGTCGTTCGCGGGCACCGTGTCCGAGACGGCAAGGGCGATCGCCCCCGACTTCCCGGTGTTCGTCGGGACGACGACCCTCAACACCCGGGACACCGTGGACCGCCTGCGCTTCCTCTCCGACGTCGGGATCGCCGGGACCCTGCTCGGTCGACCCATGTGGGGCGAGCTGACGCCAGAGGCGATGGTTCGGTTCTACCGGGACGTCGTGGAGGCGTGCCCGGAGATGAACATCGTCGTCTACGACAACACCGCCGCCTTCCGGGGCATCATCCCCAACTCGGTCTATGCAGTGCTGGCCGAGATCCCCCAGGTGGTGGCAGTCAAGTACGCCGGCGGGGCCAGCGTCGGGTTCCGCTACCACAACGACATGGCCACGGTGGCCGGCCGGATCCACCTGATGCCGATCGAGACGGACTGGTTCCCGGCCTGGGAGATCTACGGGGACCGGGCCAGGGCCTGCTGGAGCAGCACGACGGCCTGTGGACCGGAGCCGGTCCTGGCGATTCGTGACGCAATGGCGGAAGGCAGGCGGGAGGACGCCCGCTGGGTGACCGAGCGGATCCGGTGGGCCCACGAGACCTTCCTCGTCTCGCAGAACTTCCCGGAGTTCTCGAAGTACAACGTGGCGCTCGAGAAGATCAGGGTGAACGAGGCCGGCTACATCCAGGTCGGTCCGTCCCGGCCCCCGTACCGGGTCGATCTCGTTCCCCAGCAGCACGTGCTGGGGACGAAGGAGCACGTCCGCCGGTACCGCGAGGTCGTCGACGAGGTCCGATCCCGCTGGGGGCGCCAGGACCGGACTGCTGCCGCCGGGGGTTCCTGAGCCGTGCTGGCGGGGGACGGGCTCGGGACGAGGGCTCTGGCGACCCTGAAGACGATGCGGGCGGAGCTGCCCAATGGGCGACTCCCAGTGAGGATCTTCAACGACGAGGAGATCTTCCAGGCGGAGCGCAGCCGGCTGTTCGCCCGCTGCTGGATGTTCCTTGCCCACGAGAGCGAGATCCCCAACCCCGGCGACTATGTGACCCGCTCGATCGTGGACAGCTCGATCATCGTGACGAGGGACGAAGCCGGCCAGGTGCGGGCCCATCTCAACATGTGTCGTCATCGCGGCAACCAGGTCTGCAAGGCGGACATGGGGAACGCGTCGCACTTCCGGTGCTCGTACCACGGCTGGACCTACAAGAACAGCGGCGAGCTGATCGGCGTCCCCTATCAGCGCGACGTCTACGGCCAGCGCCTGGACAAGCGGGCCTGGCCCCTCCTCCCGGTGCGGGTCGATTCCTACGGAGGCCTGGTGTTCGGAACGCTGGATCCGGGCGCCCCATCCCTGGAGGAGTACCTCGGAGGCTTCCAGTTCTATCTCGACCTGTACCTCAAGGCGGGCCCTCGCGGGACAGAGGTCTACGGGCCGCCGGACCGGTGGGTGGCGGACACCGACTGGAAGATCTGCGCCGAGAACTTCGCTGGCGACGGGTACCACACACCCGTCGCCCATCAGTTCGGGTTCCAGCTCGGCTACTACGCATCGAGCGCACGCACCCACAAGGAGGGCTACGCAGTCCACTTCCCGGGCCGGGGCCATGGCATCGGCCTCGGGCGGACGCCGGGGATGGAGCCCTTCTTCGGGTATCCCATGGACATCGTCGAGGCCATGCACGGCTCGCTCTCCTCGGCCCAGCTGGCCGTCTTCAAGGAGACCAGGACCGCCGTGGGGACGGTATTCCCCAACCTGTCGCTCCTCATCCAACCCTTCAGCCGGGTTCCCGGTGAGCCTGGCGTCCGCTTCTGCACCATGCGGCTGTGGCAGCCCATCGGACCGGGGAGGATCGAGATGTGGTCGTGGTGCCTGGTCCCGCGCGATGCGTCGCAGGGGTACAAGGACGAGGCGTACAAGGCCTATACGCTCACTTTCGGGCAGGCCGGGATGTTCGAGCAGGACGACTTCGAGAACTGGTCGAACGTGACCCGCCAGGCCAGGGGGATGGTGGCCGACGATCTCCTCTTCCCCTACGAGATGGGCATGGACCTCGAGCCGATCAGGGACTTCCCGGGTACCGGAGTGGCCGTGAGGCCCTACGTGACCGAGACGAACTTCCGCAACATGTGGCGGACATGGCTCGACTACCTGCTCCCGGACGATGGAGGAGAGGACACCGCCCGGGCCGATCCCCTGGCGCTGCTGGCGGAGCCCTCGGATGCCCACTGAGGGGATCGCGGTGGCCGCCGACCGGTCAGCACCGCCCGGAGCCGACACCGAGCGGGAGATCTCGGCCTTCCTCTTCCACGAGGCCGAGCTCCTCGACGACCGCAGGTTCGAGGAGTGGCTGGCCCTCTTCGCCGAGGACGCCACCTACGAGGTCCCGATCCGGGTCACCCGGGAGCGGCAGGCGGAGTGGGAGCTCGCCCCCAACGCCTGGATCTTCAACGACACCAAGGAGACCCTCGCCATCAGGATCCAGCGTCTGGCGACCGAGTACGCCTGGGCAGAGCAGCCGGCTTCCCGGACCAGGCACTTCGTCGCCAACGTCCGGGTCACCACCGTCGCCTCCGGTGACCACGAGGTCCGCAGCAACCTCCTCGTCTACCGCAGCCGGGGAAGCTCTATCCGCGTCGACCTCTTCTCGGCCGACCGGCGGGACACCCTGCGCCGGACGGCGCAGGGCTGGCTGATCGCCCGGCGCTGGGTCGCCCTCGATCAGAGCACCGTCGACGCCAACAACATCTCGATCTTCTTCTGAGCCGTGGGAGCACGCCCCGAGCCCGAGGACGGGGGCGGCCGGGAGGGGTCGGTCTCCTTCGTGGTCGCCAACGAGTTCGCCGAGGTGATCGTCGCGAGAGTGTTGACCCGCAACGGGATGCGCCTCCAGGTCCATTCCCCGCGCCTCGGCTCGAGGGTGCAGCTCGACGCCCTGGAGCTCGAGAGCCTCACCTGGCAGTCGCCGGAGACGTTCTCCCGGTTCTTGGAAGAGCCCTTCGGGCCGCCAGCGTCGGGCCGCCAGCCGGACAGCGCCGAGGACGCCGACGGTCGACGTGGGTTGGCTTGACGGCGACGTGGCCCTGGTGACGGGGGGCGGCTCCGGCATAGGCCGCTCGGTCGTCGACACCTTTGTCGCCGAGGGGGCCCGGGTCGGGGTGCTCGACCGGTCCGCGGCGGCCATGCAGGACCTGCGCCAGGCCCATGGCGACCTTGTGGCGACTGTCCAGGCCGACGCCACCGCCCCCGGGGCCAACGAAGATGCCGTGGCTGCGACCATCCGATCGTTTGGGCGCCTGGACACGCTGGTGTGCTGCGTGGGCCTGTTCGACCATTACCGGAGCCTGCTGGACCTCCCGGGCGAGCGCCTGGTGGCTGCCTTCCACGAGATCTTCGCTGTCAACGTCATGAGCTACATGCTGGCGGCCAAGGCGGCCGCCGGCGAGCTGGCGCGGAGCCAGGGCTCGGTCATCCTGACGCTCTCGAGCGCCAGCTTCTACCCTGACGGGGCCGGCGTCCTCTACGGCGCCACCAAGTGGGCCTGCCGGGGACTCGTCATGCAGCTGGCTCGGGAGCTGGCGCCCGCCGTGCGCGTCAACGGCGTGGCGCCCGGGGGCACGGGCCGGACCGGCCTGGCCGGGGTCGAGGCGCTGGGCCGGCACCCGACGGCCGCCGAGGTCGAGGGCCGGGACGAGCGCATAGCCGCCGCCAGCCCACTGGGCGTCCTGGCCGTGCCGGAGGACCACGCCTGGGCCTACGTCTACCTGGCGTCGAGGAGCCGGGCCCGCGTCGTGAGCGGCGCCGTCATCAACAGTGACGGAGGGCGAGCTGCGGCGGTCCCGGGGGAGGCGGGGGGTTGATGCCGGGCCCGGCCACGGGCATGGGCCGGTCACCTCGGAGAAGGGAGGATCCGCGGCTCCTGACCGGGCAGGCGGCGTTCCTCGACGACATCTCACTGCCCGACCAGTGCGTGGGCGTCTTCGTCCGCAGCTCGTCCGCCAGTGCCGCGCTCGGCCAGATCCGGACCGGGGCCGCCCTTGCCGCCCCGGGAGTGGTAGCCGTGTTCACCGGAGCCGACCTCGCAGGTCGGGTGGCCCCGGTCCCCCTCATCCGCCGGCCGCCCGGGAGCGGAGCCGAGCTGCCAGCCCTGATGGCCCTGGCCAGCGACCGGGTCCGCTTCGCCGGGGAGCCGATCGCCCTGGTGGTGGCGGAGAGCAGGCCGGCGGCGGTGGACGCCGCCGGGCTGGTCGAGATCGAGTACCGGGACGATGGACCGCCGGTGACGGACATCGAGGCTGCCGTCGCGCCCGGTGCCCCGCGGGTGCACGCCTCGTTCCCGGCGAACGTCGTGTTCCAGTCGCGGCTGGCCGGAGGGGACGCCGACGCCGCCTTCGACTCGGCCGAGGTGGTGGTCCGCCAGCGGCTCGTCAACCACCGTGTGGCTCCGGTGCCCGTCGAGCCGAGAGGGTGCCTGGCCCGCTACGACCGGCTCGCCGACCGGCTCACGGTCTGGCTCCCCACCCAGCGGGCCCACCACACCCGCTGGTTCGTCTCCCAGATCGTGGGGGTCCCCGAGCACCGGGTCCGGGTGGTCGTCCCCGACGTCGGCGGTGCATTCGGCAGCAAGGAGCCGATGTACCCGGACGAGGTGGCGGTGACCCATGCCGCCATAGCCCTGGGCAGGCCCGTCAAGTGGGTCGAGGACCGATCGGAGAGCTTCCTCGCCACGACCCATGGCAGGGACCAGGTGGCCGACCTGGAGGTGGCGGCCGAGCGCGACGGGACCATCACCGCCATCAGGGGGACGATCCATGCCGACATGGGCGCCTACCTGTACCCGAACTCCTCGGGGACGGTCTTGGCCCGCACCGGCCCGCTGCTCTGCGGCGCGTACACCATCTCGAACATCGCGGTCGACATCTACGGGGTCTTCACGAACACCACGCCCCTCGGCCCGTACAGGGGGGCGGGGCGGCCCGAGGCCACCTACTACATCGAGCGGCTCGTCGACCTGGTGGCCCGGGCCCTGGACCTGGACCCGGCGGAAGTACGGCGCCGGAACTTCGTAGGGCCGGGCGCCTTCCCCTACGGCACGGCCACCGGCCTGACTTACGACAGCGGCGACTACGGCGCCGCCCTGGACCGGGCGCTCGAGCGGGTCGGCTACGAGGACGTGCGGGCTGAGCAGCGCGCCGGCGGGACGGGAGGGACGCGCGTCGGTATCGGCCTCTCGTCCTATGTCGAGATCGGCGGGGTCCTGCCCTCGCGCCTCGCCCACCTCGAGGGATCGCCCGGCCTGTGGGAGACCGCCGTCGTGCGGGTGCACCCCACCGGGGCGTTGACCGTGGCCGTCGGCACATGCGACCACGGCCAGGGGCATGCCACCACCTTCGCCCAGATCGTCTCGGACGTGCTCGGGGTGGCCCTCGGGGACATCGACGTTGTCTATGGCGACACCGACACGGCCCCGTTCGGGTTCGGGACGTTCGGGTCCCGGAGCGCCGCCGTGGGGGGATCGGCCGTGCATCTCGCCTGCGAGAAGGTACGGGACAAGGCCCGACAGGTGGCTGCCCGCATGCTGGAGTCCGCCGTCGAGGACGTCGAGTGCTGTCAGGGCTCGTACTTCGTGCGAGGGTCGCCGGCCAGGTCGCTGTCCTTCGCGGACATCGCCCGGGAGTCGATGCTGGGAGTGACCGATCGCGGCGGCGAGACGCCCGGGCTCGACGCGGAGGCTCGCTTCGACCCCCCCAACTACACGTTCTCGTCAGGGACCCACGCCTGCGTGGTGGAGATCGACGGCGAGACCGGTCTGGTCCGCGTACGCCGGTACGTGGCCGTGGACGACTGCGGCCGGGCCATCAACCCCATGATCGTGGAGGGCCAGATCCACGGCGGGATCGCCCAGGGCGTTGGCCAGGCGCTCCTCGAGGAGGTCCGCTACGACGAGATCGGCCAGCTGTTGACGGCGACGCTGGCCGACTATGCCCTCCCGACGGCCGACGTGGTCCCCGCCTTCGAGACCGACCGGGTCGAGTCGCCGTCGCCGGTCAACGCCCTCGGCGTGAAGGGGGTGGGGGAAAGCGGGGCCATCGCTGCCACGCCCGCCGTGGCCAACGCCGTCCTGGACGCCTTGCGCCCGCTGGGCATCCGCCACCTCGACATGCCCTTCAGCCCGGAGAGGCTGTGGCGGGCGATGGAGGAGGCGCGGAGCGGTGGTGCACAGGGCGGCTGAGCGGTCGGTGAGGCCGAAGCGGCCCGGCTGGGCCAGGACGCATCAAGTGTGCAGGATGCGTGATCCTATGATGTCGAGCGTGCGCACACCCTGGACCCCGACGTCGAGACGCTGATCAAGAAGGCCATGAGGGAGAAGCGGCTGAGCTTCAAGGGCGCGGTCAACGACGCGATCCGGGCCGGACTGGGTGGGAAGAGCCGGTCCCGGTTCCGCCAGCGAACGTTCGCCCTGGGGTTCCGGCCGGACATCTCCTACGACAAGGCGCTGCAGATCGCGTCGAGGCTGGACGACGAGGAGCTGGCTCGTAAGCTGGCCATCGGAAAGTAGCCGTGGTCGTCGTCGACGCCAACGTGTTGCTCGACGCGGTCAACCAGAGCGCGCCCAACCATCGGAGGGCCAAGCGGTGGATCGAGTCGGCCCTCGGCCGCGAGGAGGCCGTCGGCTTTTCCTGGGTGGCGCTCCTGGCCTTCCTGCGAATCGCGACCCTCCCCGCTCTGTCTCCCGCTCCGCTCTCGGTGGCGGCCGCCCTGGAGGTGCTGGCGGACTGGCTGGAGGCCGGTCCGGCCACGGTCGTGGAGCCGACCGCGCGCCACGCCAGCGTCCTCGGCGGCCTGCTCCTGGAGTCCGGGACAGCCGGCAACCTCGTCACCGACGCGCACCTGGCCGCTCTGGCCGTGGAGCACGGAGCCCGGCTCTGCACCTTCGACCGCGACTTCAACCGGTTCGCCGGCGTCGGCTCGTTCGCGCCGCAGTGACCGGGTCGCCGGCCCGTCGGGTCGGCCCAGCGTTCATCCGGAGGTCATGCCGGCGTCCACCGCGAAGACTGCGCCCGTGACCGCGCTCGAGTCGGGGCCGCACAGCCAGGCGAGCAGGGCAGCCACCTCGGCGGGGTCGACCAGGCGTCCGAGCCGGTGGTGGACGGCGAAGCCCGCCCGGTCGCCGATGCCGTAGACGGCCGCGCTGGCATCGAGCATGGCGGTGGCCGTCGAGCCGGGGGAGACGACGTTGGCGGTGATGCCGTGGGGGCCGAGCTCGGCCGCCAGGCTGCGGACCAGCCCGACCACTCCATGCTTGGCGGCGGCGTAGGCAGCCAGGCGCGGCATCCCCAGGGAGCCGGCGGCCGAGGCCACGGCGACGAACCGGCCGCGGCGAGGCTCGGGGCCGCGGAGCAGAGCGGGCACGGCGGCTCGGGCCAGCCGCCACACGCCCTCCAGGTTGATCCCGATCATCGCCCCCCAGGTGGCCTCGTCGGTGCCCCAGGCGTCCTGGCCACCGGCGATGGCACCGGCCACGGCCACGGCGGCGTCCAGCCTCCCGAAGCGCTCCTCGGCGAGCGCGACCGCTTCGTCGAGCTGGTCCTGGCGGCGGACGTCGGCCACGACGGGAACCGCCTGGCCGGCGCCGCAGGCGCCCGCGGCTGCCTCCAGGTCTGCCGGGGTGGCGAGCGGGTAGGGGAGGGCGGGGTCGTCGGCACAGGCGTCGACGAGGACCAGCCGCCAGCCGTCCTGGGACAGGCGCCGGGCCGTGGCTGCCCCGATGCCCCGGGCCGCCCCCGTGAGCAGGGCCACGGGGCCGGCGGTGCCCGGCGCGCCGGTCACGCCAGCTCCGTCCGGGCGGTGGACCAGAGGATCGCCGTCACGCCGGCACCCCGCCTGTCTGGGCGGGCCGAACCGGGCCGGTCGCCCGTCATGCCAGCTCCCCCCAAGCCTGCAGCGCGTCCAGCAGCCGCTCGGCCCCCTCGGCCGGATCGGCCACCACGAGCTCGGCCTGGCGGCGGCTCCGCCCGAGGCCGCCCTCCCCCCCGACCAGGGCGGCGACCCGCGCCCGGGCAGGGAGGGCGGGGTCGGGCGACGGCAGCACGCGGGGGCGGGGCCGGAACGGGCCCACCGCGGCAGGGGGAGGGGCGGCCCGGACGGGGTCGGGCGGGGTGAGCACCTCCACCCGGTCGGGGTGGGCGGAGAGGACGGCGGGCAGGGGGGCCCGGCGGAGCCGGGTCGTCCCCCCTTCGACCGACACCACCGCCGGGGGGAGGAGGCGGGCCCGCTCACGACGCCCGCCGTCGAGCCGGCGCTCCGCCGTGACGGCGCCGGGCCGGCCCGGGACGGCGGCGAGGCCCACCAGCCCGAGGGCCTGGGCCGCCCCGAGGCGGCCGGCGAGGAAGGCGGGAACCGAGCCCGAGCCCCGGTCCAGGCTCCAGTCACCGCACAGGATCAGGTCGCTCCCGGCCAGAGCCAGGGCCAGGGCATCGGCCACGGCCGGGCTCGGGGCGCCTGGCTCGGCCTCGACCCGCACGGCTCGGTGGGCGCCGGCCTCCAGGGCCGCCACGAGCATGGCCGTCGCCGGCGCGGGCCCGACGCTGGCCACCACGACCTCGGCGCTCCAGTCCTCGGCCAGGCGCAGTCCCCACTCCAGGGCGGCCTCGTCCGCGGCGGACGGCCCGGAGGACCGGGGGTCGGTCGACACCAGGCCAGTGAGCGGGTCGACCGATGGCCGGCGGTCGACCCACTTCATGGCCACGCCCACCCGTGGTCCCTTGTCCTCGCCGGCCGTCATCTCCGGGCCGCCTCCCGGGCCGGCTCGACTGGCCGGCCCGCGCCGCGGAGCCGCCCGACTGGCCGGCCCGGCGCCCGCGACATCCATCTCAGGACCACCGGAACACCACGCCGCTGCCGCCCTCGGGATAGGTCCAGGTGATCGCCCCGGCGGTGTTGCAGACCATGTAGCAGGCGCCGCACTCGAAGCACTGCTCGTAGTTGAACAGGATCCCGCCGTCGGAGGTGGGGACGAACAGGCCCGCCGGGCAGGCGGTGACGCACCCACGGGTGGTGCACCCCCGACAGGCGTCGCCGTCCACGGTGATGTGGGGGCGGGGGCCGGTCCGGAACTCGACCGTGGCCATCCTGTCCTCGAAGGACGTATGGGCGACCGGGGCGGGCTTCATCCGAAGGTCCTGAGGGCGCACCAGGCGTCGGCCGTCGCGTCCCGCAGCCGGACGCCGGCCCGGCGCCCCTCTTGCCGGGCCAGGGCGAGCATCCCCGGCTTGGGGCGCGGATTGGCCACCGTGAGCATGCCTTCCACCAGGTTGCAGACGAGGCCCGGGTACCGGGCCTGGACGCGATCGGAGAGCACCAGGTGAGGGGCCCGGCGGAGCTTGCGGTGGTCGGCCAGCACGAAGCTGGCCTCGAGGCGCCGCCGGTAGCCGGCTAGGCCCGTCCTGCTGGTGTCGCCGGCGGCCAGGGCCTCGGCGGCCGCCTCCCCGGCGGCCGCGCCCGAGGCTATGGCGAAGTTCACGCCCTCCAGCCAGATGCCGGCGGCCAGGCACAGGGCGGCCGCGTCGCCGGCCACCAGGATGCCGTCGGCGGCGAGAGTCGGCAGCATCCCCCAGCCTCCCTCGGGGATCAGGTGGGCCGAGTACTCCTGGAGGTCGCCTCCTGACACCAGCGGGGCGATGGACGGGTGGGCCTTGAGCCCGGCGATGAGCTCCTCGGGCCGGCGCCCGGAACGGGCCAGCTCGGGCAGCCTGGCCACGATGCCGACCGAGACCGTGTCGAGGTTGGTGTAGACGAACCCGCCTCCCGGGATCCCGGGGGTGGCCCCGAGGATCTCTATGTCGGCGCCTTCCCGCCCCGAGAGGCCGAAGCGGGCCTCGATGTCGGCCCTCGGAAGGCCCAGGACCTCCTTGGCGCCCAGGGTGAAGTTGGCGGGGCCGGCGTGAGGGTAGAGGCCGGCCTCCTTTGCCAGGAACGAGTTGACGCCGTCGCAGGCCACCACCACGCCGGCCCTGAGCTCCCCGTCCGGACGGTCGGTGCGCACGCCCACCACCTGGTCGCCGCGGCGCAGCAGGCCGGTGGCTGTGGTGGCGCAGGCGAGGATGGCCCCGGCCGCCTCGGCCTGGGACGCCAGCCAGGCGTCGAAGTCGGGGCGCAGGGCGGTGGCGCCGTTGTAGGGGGGCCGGCCCCAGGCCGTGGTCCGGTAGTCCACGCTCAGGCTCTGGGTCGGGGTCAGCATCATGGTCGCCCGCCGGGTCACCCACCGCTGGAGGGGGGCCTGCTCCCGCCACTCCGGCACCAGGGTGTCGAGGACGCGGCCGTATATGACCCCGCCGTGCATGTTCTTGGCCCCCGGGAACGGCCCCCTCTCGAGCAGGGCCACCTGGCGGCCGGCCCGCGCCAGGACCAGGGCGGCCGCCGAGCCGGCCGGGCCGGCTCCCACCACCACGGCGTCAAGGCGAAGCGACACGGCGCTCCTCGGTCATCGCCCGGCCCCCCGAGCTCCCGACCCGGCCCCGGCCCCGGTCCCAGGCCCCCGGGCTCCCGGCCCGGCCCCGGTCCCCAGGCGAGCCGCCAGCTCGGCCAGGAGGGCGGGGCCGTCGGTGACTATGGCCAGGTCCGCCAGCGCCATCATCGGACAGCTCGGATCCAGGTTGACGGACACGACGTGGTCGGGCTGGCCCAGGCCGCTCACGTGCTGGACGGCCCCGGAGATGCCGATAGCCACGTACAGACGGGGGGCGACGGCGACCCCGGTGGTCCCGATCTGGCGCTCCCCGGACATCCACCCGGCGTCTGTCGCCACCCGGGTGGCTCCGGCCGATGCGCCGAGAGCCGCCGCCACCGAGGCCAGCAGCTCGAAGGAGGCGGCCGAGCCCAGCCCGGCCCCGCCGGCCACGATGCGCCCGGCCTCGGCCAGGTCCATGGTGGCAGGGTCGGGGGGCAGCACCTCCAGCACCTCGGCGTCGTGGGCCGCGGCAGCGGCCGGCGCCGCAGGGACCGGCGACGGAGGGGCCGGCGAGATGTCGGTGAGCTCGGGCGGGGCGGCGCCCGCGGGGAGCGACTCGACCCCTCGGCACCCAGGCACGAGTGTGGCGACGGCCGGCCCCCCGAGGTGGTGCTCCTCGGCGACCAGGCCCGCGTGGCGGACGACCACGATCCGCTCGGGCGTGGCCAGGATGGCGCCGGCCAGCAGGGGCCTGCGCATGGCCGCGGCCAGGCGGGGCGCGAGGTCCCGCCCGTCAGGGGAGGCCGGGAGCAGCACCAGGTCCTCGCCGGGCAGCAGCGGGGCGAGGGTGGCCGCCCAGGCCGAGGGGGCGAAGGATCCCATTTCGAGGAGGAGCAGGCGTCGCGCCGAGCCGAGGGACGGGACGGCCTCCCTGGTGCGCTCGCCTATGAGCAGCCCGTGGCCCCCGGCCTCTGCCACGGCCTCGTCGGCCCCAGCCGGGGCGGTCCCCTCCCGAACCGGCACGACGGCGATCACAGGGCGGCGCCCGCCCGCTCGCCCTCGATGACGGCGGCGTGGGCCCGCCTGGGGGCTACGCAGTCCCCGACCCTCTCCGCGGGGACGCCCTGGGCCCGCAGGTCGAAGAAGAGGGAGGCGGCGGGTGCGGGCGGGCTGGCGGCGACCACCCAGTCGACGGCTCGCCGCTCGGTGCGACCGCTCGGGTGGTGCAGGAGGCTCACGGCCCCGTCCTCGACCCCCATCGGGACGAGCTCGGTGGTCTGGCGTATGCCCTTGGCCCCCGCACGGACGTTCCAGTGCTCTAGGTCGAGGGTGGCCCCGAGGTCCTGGCCCACGACCATGCCCGGCGTCACCACCTCCACCTCACAGCCGCGCTCGGCCAGCAGCTCGGCCACGCTGGTGGCCTGGTGGAAGCCGAGCTCGTCCACCACCAGGACCCGTCCCGCGGGAGAGGCCCGACCGTCGAGCACGTGGGTCACGTCGACTACCTGTGGACAAGTCTGACCGTAAGCTGAAACTTTAGTATCAAGCTCCACTGCACAGTTAGGGTCGGGAGCGCCCAGCCAGCATCCTGGGGGAGCCCAGGGCGGCCGGGCCGGCTCGGCCCCGGTAGCCACCACGACGGCGTCGGGGCGCTCAGCCACCACGGTGCCGACGTCGGCCTCGACCCCGTAGCGCACCTCGACGCCGGAGCGGGTGCAGGCGTGGACCTGGTTGCGGATCAGGTCGCCCAGCTCGGCGCGGCTCGGGACCGCGGCTGCGAGGCGCACCTGGCCGCCAGGACGGCCCTGGCGCTCGAGCACCACGACCTCGTGCCCGTTACCGGCGGCCGCCAGGGCTGCCTGGAGGCCGCCCGGGCCGGCGCCGACGACGACCACCCGCTTGCGGCGGCGATGGCGGCCGGGCCGGGGCGGCGACACGCCCAGCAGCGGCGCCGGCACACCCACCGTCGGTGAGAGGAGGGCGGGGTCCGGAGCCGGACCGCGCCTCCCGCCCGCCGCCTCTTGGCCGGTGCTGGGAGCCTCGATGCAGCCGAGCCAGCGGTTGAGCCCCATGCGGCCCACGCACTCCTGGTTGCAGGACAGGCAAAGGCGGATGTCGTCCGCGTGCCCGCCCCTCGCCTTTGCCGCGAAGTCGGGATCGGCGATCTGGCCCCGGACCACGCCGACCAGATCGCAGTGGCCTTGGGCGAGGGCTCGCTCCGCCTGCACGGGATCCTTGAAGCGGCCGGCGCCGACAACTGGGAGGCGGACGGCCCTGCCGATGGCCGAGGGGACGAACAGCGCGTAGCCGGGGGGGACGTGCATGGACGCCTCGATCATGTAGAGGGAGGCGGTGGCCACGCCGATGGAGGTGTTGATGTAGTCGGTCAGGCCCTGGGCCTCGACCATGCGGGCCACCTCCACCGCGTCCTCGATGGTGCTCCCGCCCTCGACGAGCTCGTCGCCGCAGAGCCTCACCCCAAGGGCGAGGTCCGAGCCTATGGCCTCGCGTACCGCGGCAGTGAGCTCGAGGAGCAGCCGGGCCCGGTGGGGGAGGGATCCGCCGTAGGCGTCGGTTCGCACGTTGGTGGCGGGGGAGAGGAAGCCGCGCACGATCGAGCTGTGGGAGCACTGGAGCTCGATGCCGTCGAAGCCGCCGCTCCGGCAGTGGCTGGCGACCGTGGCGTAGCCGGCGACGATCTCGGCGATGTCGTGGCGGTCGACCTCCTTCGGGACCTCCCGGAAGAGGGGATCGGCCAGCGGGGACGGGGCCCAGACCGGGAGGCGGCTGTAGAGGCCGGAGCCCTGACCGCCGTTGTGGTTCACCTGGGCGAAGATCGGGGTCCCGTGGCGGTGGACCGCCTCGGTGATGGCCCGGTAGCCGGGGACGACGTCGGGGCGGAAGGCGTGGATCAGCTTCTCGTATGGCCAGTCGGTCGGATGGGTGGAGTGCTCCTCGGTGATGATGAGGCCGGTCCCCCCGGCAGCCCGGGCGGCGTAGTAGGCAGCGTGCTGGGCGCTCGGGAGACCATCGTCCGCGTAGTTGGTGAGGTGGGCCGAGAACACGATGCGGTTGGCCACCGTCACCGGCCCGACCCGCAGTGGCGAGAACAGGCGCGGATAGCGGGTGGACCGTGGCACGCCCCAAGCGTGGTAGCCGTCCGCCCGACGCGCAAGGTCACGGATCGATGCTTGGCCAGCATCGCTCGAAGGTGAGGCGGCCGTCCCTCGGTCAGTCGATGCCCACGGGTCGGGGCTCAGCTGGCCTTGAGGACCTCGGTGAGGCTGACCTTGGCTGACCTGGCCTTGATCCTGGTCCTGTAGGCCGCCTGCACGACATGGAGAGCCGCAGGGGATCCGCCCGAGTCGGAGGCTCCACTGCTCGACCCGCAGGCTGCCGCCCCGAGGGCCAGGACGGTCCCTGCCGCCGCTATCCGTCCGGTTGAGCGCATATGCCGTTCCTCGCTGATCGCCGCCACGGCGGCCTTCTTCGGGTTGGGGAAGATTCCCAAAACGCAAGGGCGATCAAACCGGCCGTTGTGGGCGCGCCCCACCTCACGATTCCGATCGACGACGACGAGCACCATCAGGCTGTGCCGGGTGCCGGGCTCCTCAGGAGCGGCCGGAGCCGAAGAAGGGGGCGTCGCCGTAGGTGAAGA
>JBOGGR010000353.1:0-6991 GCA_050744025.1 Acidimicrobiales bacterium | reverse complement strand
GGGCGGGGGCGGGGGCGGCCGGGGCGGGGGCGGCCGGGGCGGGGGCGCGGAAGCTCTCGTGGTAACGGCTCGGGGTCGGCCCCCGCTGGTGCTGGTACTTGGAGCCCACCGCTCCCGCCCCGTACGGGAGGTCGGCCGGCGTGGTCATGCGGAGGAAGCTGATCTGGCCGATCTTCATGCCCGGGTACACGGTGATCGGGAGGCTGGCCACGTTGGAGAGCTCCAGGGTCAGGTGGCCGTCGAACCCGGCGTCGATGAAGCCGGCCGTCGAGTGGATGAGCAGGCCGAGCCGGCCGAGGCTCGACTTGCCCTCCAGGCGGCCCACCAGGTCGTCGGGCACCGCGACCCTCTCGGCCGTGGCCCCGAGGACGAACTCGCCGGGATGCAGCACCAGGGCGTCGTCCTCCCCCACCGCCACCAGCTCGGTCAGGTCCTCCTGGTCCTCCTTCACGTCGATGACCCGGGTCGTGTGGTTGCGGAACAGGCGGAAGTACCGGTCGACGTGCAGGTCCACCGACGACGGCTGGATGCACCCGGGGTCGAGGGGGTCGATGACGATCCGCCCGGCCGCCAGCTCCTCGCGGATGGTGTGGTCGGAGAGAATCATGCCTGCCGGGCACGATACAGTGGCCGCCACGCGGGCGTAGTTCAGCGGCAGAACATCAGCTTCCCAAGCTGAGAACGCGGGTTCGATTCCCGTCGCCCGCTCGGGAGAATCGGCTGGTCAAGGGGGTGTGACCAGATGTGCGTTTATTGCCATGGCACCCGCATGGCACATCCATGGCACATTCAACGGAGCGGCGTGGCGCCCGCCGCCGACACCGGTGGGGTCGGCGATCGAGTTGAGGGGCCGTCCGACCCGGGTCGCGTCAATCCCCTGGCCGGCAGCACGCGCCCGTGTCGCTGGTCGGCCGGCGACTTCCCGACTTCTCCACGCCTCAGTGAGCGGCGTCGGCTGTTCCGATCACCTCACGGGCATGGCCGCGCGCGCCTCGACCTTCGTCACGGGCCAGCCCCTGGGGGTTCCTCCCCCCAGACCCCCCGGCGACCGGCCCCGCTTCGCTGGGGGCCGGTCATCCCGGCGATGCCGAAGCCTCTGCGTCGCTCGGGCCGCCTCCGTCAGCGTGTCGGCGCTCATTGGTTGATGCTCGCAGGGGTACCACCCCGGCAGGACGGGAGCCGGCGACGAGATCGTGGAGGGCGGCGGCGATGGCGACGTCCCGCTCGGCCGTGGCGTGCTGGTAGCGCAGCGCCGCTTGCGGGCTGGCGTGACCCATGCGGGCCATCAGCTCCTTGGTGCTGGCCCCGGTGGCCGCGGCAAGGGTGTTCCCCGTATGTCTCAAATCGTGAAAGTGCAGGTCGGGAAGTCCGACCTGCCGGGCGGCTGCCCGCCAGTGGCGCTGCAGGACTCCTCGACGGAGGGGACCACCCTCCTCGCCGACGAAAAGCAATCCGTCGAGTCCCGGGGCCGCCCAGCGGTCGAGGTGAGCCTCCAGCTCGGGAAGGAGGAACGCGGGCAGGGCAACGGTGCGCAGGCCGGCGTGCGTCTTGGGCGGTCCGACGACCACCGACCCGCCCGCCAGCTCTTGGAGCTGCTCCGTTACCGTCACTGTGCCGTGCAGGAGGTCGACCCGCTGGCGGGTCAGGGCCAACAGCTCACCCAGCTGGAGGCCCGTGAAGGTGGCGAGCAGGACCAGGACCCGGTACCGGCCCCCGAGAGCATCAGCCAGAGCGTACACCTGGGCCACCGTGGCGATGGGACGCTCCGGGCTTCGCTCGACCCCGGCATCCTTGATGACACAAGGGTTCTTGACAATCAGCCCGTCCTCGACGGCCGTGCCCAGGATCGTGCGCAGGAGTCGGTAGCACTTGGCCACCGTCACCGGTCCCGGGCGGCCGGCCCTGAGCAGGCCGGCGTGCCAGCTCCGCACCCGGGCGGTCGTCAGCTCGGCCAGGCTCAGCTTGCCCAGCCCGGGCAGCACGTGGTGACGGAGCTGGCCCTCGTAGAGCTCTCGGGTACGGATCCGCAGCCGAGGGCGGTCCTCCAGCCACCGAGACGCGTAATCGGCCAAGGTGACGCTCCCTGCACGGGGATCGACCCAACCACCCCTGCTCCGGTCGGCCCGCTCACGGGCCTCGAAGGTCTCGGCCTCCCGGCGGGTGCGGAAGGTCCGCTTGTACGCCCGGCCATCGGGCGCCCGGAGACGCACGTCGTACACGACCCCATGCTTGGCGCTGCGTCGCTCAATGCTCATCGGACACCTCCGGCTCAAAGATCACGACTGAAAGTGCTGGGAGGTGGCCGCCCGAGCCACGAGTTGCCGTCGTGAGACGGCCGGCCCTCCTAGCCTACGCCGGCCATGTATCAACCGGCTCGATCCCATCGGGCGGCAGGTCCATCGCTCCGGCCAGCTTCGGGCAGGCTCAGCCGGCTCACGTAGTCGGCCAAGGCAGCCGTAGGCACCCGCCGGCACCCGCCGATCCTCACCGAGCCGATGAGGCCGGCGGCCAGCAGTTCATAGAGCTTGGTCCGTCCGATGGAAAGCACCTCGGCCGCATCCTCTGGGGTGAGCAGCAGCTTGTCCACGATGCCATCCCCTCAGGTCCTCTGACCCTTGACGTGATCGGACACCTGCCGCTCCTCACGGGCCAGCCGATGGACCTCCGCGGCCTCGGCAGCGGCCGTCTCGGCCAGCCAGGCATCCGCGGGCGTCATCCAACCCCGGCCGGCGAAAGCCCATTCCGCCACCCTCACGGTGGGTGAAGCGGTCGTCAGGGTATAGGGGTAGGCGGGCCGAGCGGGCCGGGCTCCTACGTGCCGATGGTCGGGCCCCGGAGGTGGGTCGGGCGCAGGCCCGGCTGGGCGGGGATGTCACCGATGGCGGCGGCCAGGGCAGGCTGGGGTTTCAACGGGACCTGGCCGGCCCCCAAATCACCGGCGCCGCCCAGGGACTGGGCGCACAGATCGCCAGGCGGCTCGCCGCCGAGGGCGCCCGGGTGTCACTGGCCGACGTCGATCTGGCGGGCGCCCAGGGCGTCGCGGCCGAGCTCGGCCCGCACGGGATCACCGCCAACGTCATCTCCCCGGCCTGATCGACACGTCGATGCTGGCGGGCACGAAGGGAGGTACGCGATCGCATGGTGGCCGCCATCCCAGCCCGCCGGACCGGCCACCCGGCCGACATCGCGGCCGTCGCGGCGTTCCTGGCCAGCACCGAAGCCGGCTCCGTCAACGGCACGGTGCTGGACGTCGACAGCGGCCTCTCGGTGGGCATCCCGTTCCGCTAACCGCGGCGCCGTCGGGCCAGGCCGACGCGGGGCTACGGTGGCTTTCACATCGCGGCCGACTACGTATCCGGCACCACCGCCGACGAGCCTGTGCCTACACTCGTGTACACGCTATGGTGCCCTTGTGACCGTCGTGAGGGGGCACGCCTGACGGAGGAGGTGGCGAGGGCGCTGGCACGGGTGTTGGCGGCGGGCGAAAGTCCCAGTGCGTCGGAGCGCAGGGCACTGGCTGCCTACGCCAAGGGGGATCTGGCCGCGGACGAGGCGCACCGATGTGTCGTGGCCCTGTCGGGTACCGACGGCTCGTGGTCGGGAGGGGACGGGGCGTGACCTCCTACCGCTTCCGCCCGGCACCTCTGGCCATCACGGCCGTCGCCGTGGCCGAGGCCTTGGCTGAGGGGCGGGAACGCAGGGCACGGACCCTGCTGTTCCAGTTCATCAACGACTGGAGGGCGGCGCATCCCGATGACCGCCCCGGCCTGGTGGCCGAGGAGCCGCCCCCGACCGGCGAGCGGCGCTACGACGCCTTCGTGGCGGCCACGGCCGAGTTCCTCTGCGCCACCTCCGGGGTGCCCATCCCGAGGTGGACCCGCCAGCCCCACCGGTTCGCCGAACCCTTCTTCTTCCTCTCCGACGCGAAGGGCCTATGGGGCCGGGATCTCGTGGACAGCCCCATCACCTTCTCGCGCCACGGGGTCTTCATCCCCCGTGAATCCCTCGAAGGGGTGTGACGGGATCGCATGCGGCTTCTCGACCGGGAGCTGATCATGGAGCTGCTCGGCCAGCTCGACCAGGAGCTGGGCCGCCGGAGCGTCAAGGGCCGCCTCTTCGTCGTGGGCAGGTCAGCCATCATCCTCGCCCACAGCGAGGATGACGAGGGGACAAGAGATGTGGACGCCACCCTCCACCCGAGGGACGAGGTGGTGTCGGCTGCCGCCGCGGTGGCCCGCCGGTACTCGCTGGCGACGGACTGGCTCAATGATGCCGCGCGGATCTACTTGCCCGCCCCCGATCCGAGCGATCCCGCAGCGGAGACGGTGTACGAGGGGACAAACGTCTCCGTGTCTGCCGCGTCGGCACCTTACGTGCTGGCCATGAAGCTCCGCGCCGGACGCGCCGGACGCGACGAGAAGGACATCGAGTTGCTGTGTCGCCTGTGCGGCATCCGCGACAGCCAGGATGCCCGGGATCTCTACGAGCGCTTCTACCCCGAGGACGAGTTGAAGCGTTCCTCGGTGGCGATCCTCGAAGGGGTGCTCGATGATGGAGCCCGGTGAGGAATCCCCGCCCCGGGCGCCCGGGCCCGGGGGCCTGCCCGCGCGTCAAGCGAAGGTCGGCCGGGGCTGGCGGCCCATGAAGGCAGCCAGCCGCTCCCAGGCCGTGGCGTCGGGCGGCGCCTCCACCTCCGCGCCGAACGGGGACCCCTCCCCCATGGAGCGGTACTCGGGCTGGAGCATTGAGCGGGCGCCGTCGATGGCGACTCCCGCCAGGTCGCTGTCGAGGCGGTCGAGGCGGTCGGTGGCGGCGGCCAGGTCCCACGTATGGGCGGCCAGCTCCGCCAGGTACATGTCCACCACGGTGGCGCCCGTGTAGGTCTCTCCCCAGGGCATGTCGGGCTCCTTGATCGTGTCGAGGGAAGTGCCGTAATCCTGCACCCCTCGAGTGGTCATCTCCTGTCCTGTTTCGGAAGTTGTCCGGGTCGGTCGGCGCCGACTACCCGAGCGGCTCCATCGAGATCGCCCACAGCCGGGCCAGCCACCCGCCGGTGGCCATGGCACCACCCGTGGCCATCCTGGGCCGGCGCTCCTGGGCGCCCCGCACGGTCCAGGCGGCGGGCAGGACCGCCGGCCACACCCCGAGCGCCGCAGCTGGCACGGCGAGGCGGCGGGGATGGCGCAGACCCCATGGGACGCCGATGACGACCTCGGCCATCCCCGTCGCCAGGGCCATCCAAGGGGACCACCCGCTACGGGGCGCCTGGGTGAGCGCCTCGGGCGCCGGTGGTGCCTCGGTCGCCAGTCCCCACGACGTGAGCGCCGTCCCGGCCGCGATGGCCCACGCTGCCACGGCCCGCCGCCGCCGGCCCCCCCTCCAGTGCCCGGCGCCGATGGCCGCCTGGGCCACCACCCGGGCGGACAGCGAGGCCCACTGGCCGGCGCGCCAAGGTCGTGCCCCGTCCAGGACGAGGCTGCGGACCTCGCCCGGGCCCATCCCTCGCCCGTGGCGCGCCGCCATCTCCGACCGGCTCCTGGCGCGTCCCACTACCTGGCGACCCTACCTCAGGGCTGCCGGGCGCCGGCGAGGTCCTGGACGATCCGCAGCTCCCGTGCGAGCACGGCCTCGTGGGAGCATGGCCTCGTGACCGAGGCCCGCGCCCTGGAGCGCTCCTCCGGGCCCCCTGCGGGTCTCGAGCGGGGCCGGCACCGGCGCTCGAAGGGGGTGGCAGCCGGGACCGGCTGGGGGCCCCCGGACCTGCTGGCGCTGGTGGTGCTCGCCGCCCTCGCCGTCGCGCTGTTCTCCCCGGCCTGGTCCGAGCCGTCCAGAGCCCTGGTGGGCGTGCCGGCCGACAATGTCCTCACCGCCTGGTGCCTCGGCTGGGTGGCCCACGCACTCGCCGGGGGCCACAGCCTGCTCTACAGCCACGCGGTCGGCGCGCCTCAGGGGGTGAACTTGCTGAGCAGCACCCCAGTGGTGCTGGCGGGCCTCTTCCTCTCGCCCGTCACCCTCCTCGCCGGGCCGGTCGTGGCCTACGACGTGGCGGCCACCGGCGCCGTCGCCCTGTCGGCCTGGTGCGCATACCTGTGCCTGCGCCGCTATGCCCCGGGACGGCTGGGCCCGCTGCTCGGGGGCCTGGTCTACGGGTTCTCCCCGGTCATGCTGGCCCAGTCCTACGGGCACCTGCAGGTCACAGCAGCCTTCACCCCGCCGCTGCTCGTGATCCTGATCGACGAGGCGCTGGCCCGGCGCCGGCGCCCCGCGGCGCTCCTCGGCGCCGGGGCCGGCCTGCTGCTCAGCGCCCAGCTCCTCCTCTCGAGCGAGGTGCTGGCCACCGAGGTCCTCATGGCCGCCGTCCTCCTGGTCGTCCTCGCCGTCCTCCACCCGAGGTCGGTGCCGTCGTGCCTCCCGAGGGCGGCAGTGGCGGCCGCCGCGGCTGGGCTGGTCTTCGTGGTCCTCGCCGGCTGGCCCCTCTACATGGAGCTGGCCGGGCCCGGGCACACGCTCGCCGGCACCATCCGGGGCCACGACAGCTACGTGAACGACCTGGCGAACCTCGTGGCGCCGACCGCCGTCCAGGCCCTCGGGCCGGCGCCGGTGGCCGCCCACTTCAGGGCCGGGCTGGTCGAGTCGGACGGCTACCTCGGGATCCCTCTCCTGGCCGTGGTCCTCTTCGGGCTGTGGCGCTTCCGCCGCAACCCGGCGGTGCCGGCGGCCGGCCTGGTGGGCCTCGTGGCCGTCGCCTTCTCCCTCGGGCCGCACCTCCAGATCGGCGGCCGGGTCACCGCGATCCCCCTGCCCTGGCTCGGCCTCGACCACCTGCCCGTGCTCCGGGACGTCCTGCCGAGCCGCATGGCCGCCTACGCCGACCTGGCCGCCGGCCTGATCCTGGCCGTCACCGTGGGGGAGGCGGGCGCCCTCGGGGCCCGCCGGCGGGCACCGGCGGGGAGGCTGCGCCCCGGGCGCAGCGGGGTCGCCGGAGCAGGCC
>JBOGGR010000352.1:0-3435 GCA_050744025.1 Acidimicrobiales bacterium | reverse complement strand
GCCCCGCTGAGCGGCCAGCCGGGCGTGATCAACGGTACGAGCGATGTCAGCTGGGTCCGCTTCACCTGCCCGTTCAACCTGACGCGCTCGCCGGCGGCGCCGGCGTGACGCCGGCCGGCCTTCCGGTCGGCCTCCAGCTCGTCGGCCCCAGCACGCCGACCTGGTGGTCATCCGTGCCGCGGCCGCTCTAGAGGCCGCACTCGGCTTTGACACCCTCGCTGCAATTTCCTGAGGGGGCGGCCGGCACCAGGCGCTGGGGCCCCGGCTCCCGGTGCGCGGCCGCAGGCTCATCCGGGCGCCGGCTCATCCGGCAGCAGGCGGCCGGCAGCCAGCCGGCTCCCGGCTTCCCCGGACCAGGGACCCCGTGATCACGGCGGCGGCGAAGAGGAGCGCCGCGCTGACGACGGACGCCCAGGCTCAGGAGCTCGTGGTGGCCACGGCGACGGCCGCCCCCGCGGACATCCCGATCGTGCTCGCCGAGGTCCATCCCCAGACGTTCGCCCGGATCAGGCCGAAGACCAGCGCCCCGAGGCCGGCGGTGACCGACAGGCGCCGCCCACGTCGAAGCCCTCCGGCCAGGAGGCCGATGGCCGATCCGGCCCCGGCGATGGCGGCCCACACGCCAAAGGCCCGGTTGCGCTCCTCGCCCTCGGCTCGCCCTCGGCGAAGATGACCGTGACCAGGCTGAGGGCGGCAGGGGACATGAACGCGCCGCCGAGGCCCTGGGCAGCCCGGGCGGCGATGAGGAGGCCGGGAGACCCGGCCAACCCGCCGACCAGGCTCCCGGCCGCGAAGAAGAGCGTCCCGAGGACGAAGACCCGGCGCAGCCCGTAGCGGTCTGCGACCCGCCCTCCGAGGAGGAGGAAGCCTCCGAAGGCCAGCACGTAGGCGTTGACCACCCACTGCAGGCTGGCTTCGGACGAGAAGTGCAGGGCTCGTTGGATGGACGGCAGGGCCACGTTCACGATGGTGGCGTCCAGCACGACCCTCAGCTGTGCCAGGGCCAGGATGCCGAGGGCCGGCCCCTTGCGGCCGGGAGGCCGGCGGGCGGCAGGGGGGTGCGACGGGGCGGACGGGGCTGACGGGGCGGACGGGGCGGGCGACAGGGCCGCCGGCTCTCGTCATGCACTACTTCGGCTGCAAGGAGCAGATCTTCGCCACGGCCTGCCACCTCGACGTCGAGGAGATGGCCCTGGCCGAGCGCGTCCTTCTCGGGGTGGGGGAGAAGCTGCGCCAGGAGCCGGTCTCCGAGCAGGCGCTGCTGCGCTCCATGCTCACCCATGACCAGGCCCCGAGGCCGTCCGCTGCGCCGTCGTCGCCGGCTTCGGCCGAGTGCTGGCCAGGGCCATCGGAGGCGAGGAGGCCCGCCTGCGGACGGGGCTGGTGATGGCCGCCGCCATCGGTGTGCTGGTCGGGCGCTACTTCCTCGAGCTGGACGGCCTCCGGGACGCTTCTCCGGAGGAGATAGTGGCCCTCCTCAGGCCCTGCTTCCGCTCGCTGGGTGGCGGGGGAGCCCGGGGAGCCCGACGCGCCGACGGGCGGGGCGCCCGGGCCGAGCAGCCGGGAGGGGCGCCGTGGGTGACGTGGACGTGCTGGAGAGCGTGCTGGCGTAGGCCGGGTGTACGTCGGGCAGATCACGGTTGCCGCGGCGTTGGGCAGCTGGGAGACTCGGGGCTGCGGCCACCTCCAGGGCTGCGGGTTCGGGGGCTGTGGAGAGATGATCCAGACGGGATGGCCAGATGTTCCGGGCGCTTAGCTCAGCTGGTTAGAGCGCAGCCTTCACACGGCTGAGGTCACAGGTTCAAGTCCTGTAGCGCCCACCACATCCTCCCTGGTCAGAGGGGGTGCGAGTTGGAGCAAGCACCAGCAAGCACTTCCGTAGGCCACATTCAGGCCACAGGTGATGGCCGGGGTATCAAGTTCTCTGGAATTTGGGACGACCACAAGGGGTGAGAAGAATGCTCGCGAGGGTTCGGGCGTCGGAGGAGCGAGGCAGTGGCCATCGCGGCTGGGGCCGGTCCGTATGGGCGCGAATCGGAAGGAGTGACCGTGGGCAGGTCCAGCCGCCGCAAGGCTGACAGACGGGCCCACCCGGCCCGTGGATCCCGGCCGCCTCCCCCGCCCGTCGAGGCAGTGGACGAGGCGGCCATGGTCGAGGTGGCCCGGGCCACCAAGGGGCCCGACCTGAGCCTCGGGGCTGCCTTCGTCTTCGGCTACGCACAGATGGCCCAGGCCATCAACGCAAACCGGGCCCCGGACTGGTACGACCGGATGGACGCCCTCGACCTGGTGTTCCTGGGCGAGGTCACCCCCGAGGAGCCAGCCGAGGAGGCGAGCTTCGCCAACGCCAGGGACGCCTGGCTCGCCATCTTGCGTGCCTCCCCGGCAAGCGGGGCCCTGGACGACCTGATCGACGCCATGGTGGAGACCTCCAAGTCAACCGGCCTTCCGATCGACGACCCCGACCTGCTCATGCGCCTCGGAGCGGCCCTGGCCGAGGTGCCGTCTTGTTTGGTGGCCCTCGATCCTGGCCTTCACCCAAGGGCCTGCCTGGCCGGGCACCGGTCCCTGGTCGGCCCAGCTCCCGTGGAGCTGGGAGCAGTGCCAGACGACGGCCTGTCCCGGGTCGCCGCCTTCAAGGCGGCTCTCGTGCCGGGCCTTCCGAACGACGGCACCATAGGCGACGCGCTCAGAGAGGGCATGACCGTGGCCGGGGAGCTCGAGATGCTGTCCGAGCCCGTCCTCATGGTGGGGGCCCTCCACGCCGCTCTCTCCGACGACGACCGCCTGGCGGTCTCCGACCTCATGTCCCGGGCCCTTGCCTGGGCCGAGGGCCTTGACCCGGCCTCCCCGCTCGTCCCAGTCCTCGACACGATCTTCTCTGGCGCCGAGAGGGGCGAGGACCTCGACACCGTGCTCGCCCGGGTGCTCGCCCGGCCCGAGCTGGAGGCGGTGGCGCCGCCATCGGACCGGGCCTTCCACTCCAAGGTGGGCGTGGCTGCGAGCAGGGCGGCGCTGGGCCGGCCCGGCACGACCACGCTGCTCACCGCCGATGGGGAGCTGGTCCGCCTGTCGGGGACTGCTGCTGCCATCATCCACGCCCAGCAGCGGGCCTTCGACGAGCGCTTCGGATCCGAGCACGCTGTCGACGCCCCGCTGTTCTTCGATGCCCACGCCGATGAGCCCACCTCGGTCGACCCCGACGCCATGGTCGAGGCCGTCCGACAGATGCTGGGCGGTGTCGGCATCTCCGACCAGGGGCGCTGGGTCTACGAGGCCACGGGGCTCATGCCCCCACCGGCCGGGCACTTGGACGATGCCGAGCGCCAGGGCGAGATCGAGGAGGCCCGGGCCGAGTGGATGGCAGACAGCGGCTGCGACAAGGACGAGGCCGACGCCATGTGGGCGAAGGACTGCGCCCGGATGGGAGAGGTG
>JBOGGR010000351.1:0-3142 GCA_050744025.1 Acidimicrobiales bacterium | reverse complement strand
CCCTCCGGCTGCGGCGCCCCCTCCGGCTGCGGCGCCCCCGCGGGCGCCAGCCCCTCCTCGGGAGCGGGGTCGCTCACTTGGTCTCGGGCTCGTCGACGATCTCGGCGTCGACGATCTCCTCGTCGGTGGGCTGCGACGCCCCTCCGGCGCCCCCGCCGGCGCCGTCCCCTCCGGCGCCGGGCCCCCCCCCGGCGGTCCCGCCGCCGGACGGCTGGGACTGGGCGGCCTGCTCGTAGAGCTTCTGGGCGAAGCCCTGGCTGGCCGTCATGAGGGTCTCCGTGGCCCGGCGGATGGCCTCCACGTCCGAGCCGCCGAGGGCCTCCTTCAGCCCGGAGAGGCCCGCCTCGACCCTCGTCTTGTCGTCGCCGGTGATCTTGTCGCCCTGCTCGCGGAGCAGCTTCTCGGTCTGGTACACGAGCGTGTCGGCCTGGTTGCGGGCCTCGGCCTCCTCCCGGCGGCGTCGGTCCTCCTCGGCGTGCGCCTCGGCGTCGCGGATCATCTGGTTGATGGAGTCCTTGGCGAGGGCCGACTGGCCGGTGATCGTCATCGACTGCTCCTTGTTGGTCGCCCGGTCCTTGGCCGACACGTGGACGATCCCGTTCGCGTCGATGTCGAAGGTGACCTCGATCTGGGGGATGCCGCGGGGTGCAGGGGGCAGGTCCACGAGCTGGAACTTGCCGAGCGTCTTGTTGTAGCTCGCCATCTCCCGCTCGCCCTGCAGGACGTGGATCTCGACCGACGGCTGGCCGTCCTCGGCCGTGGTGAACACCTCGGTGCGCTTGGTCGGGATCGTGGTGTTGCGCTCGATGAGCCTGGTCATGATGCCGCCCTTGGTCTCGATGCCGAGGGACAGCGGGGTGACGTCGAGGAGGAGGACGTCCTTCACCTCGCCCTTCAGCACGCCGGCCTGGATGGCCGCGCCGACCGCAACCACCTCGTCCGGGTTGACACCCTTGTGGGGCTCCTTGCCGGTGAGGGAGGAGACGAGGTCGAAGATGGCCGGCATGCGGGTGGAGCCGCCGACCATGATCACGTGGTCGATCTTCTCCTTGGTGAGGCCGGCGTCGGCGACGACGCGCTCGAAGGGGTCCTTGCACCGATCGACCAGGTCGGACGTGAGCTCCTGGAACCTGGCCCGGGTGAGCTTCAGGTCCAGGTGCTTGGGGCCTTCGGAGGTGGCGGTGATGAACGGCAGGTTGATCTGGCTCTCCTGCACGGCGGACAGCTCGATCTTGGCCTTCTCGGCCGCCTCCTTCAGGCGCTGGAGGGCCATCTTGTCGTTGGACAGGTCGACGCCCTCGGTGTTCTTGAACTCGGTGACGAGCCAGTCGATGACCCTCTGGTCCCAGTCGTCGCCGCCGAGGTGGGTGTCGCCGTTGGTGGCCTTCACCTCGAACACGCCGTCGCCGATCTCGAGCAGCGAGACGTCGAAGGTCCCCCCGCCCAGGTCGAACACGAGGATGGTCTGGTCGGCCCCCTCCTTGTCGAGCCCGTAGGCGAGCGCCGCGGCGGTCGGCTCGTTGATGATGCGCAGCACCTCGAGCCCGGCGATCTGGCCGGCCTCCTTGGTCGCGGTGCGCTGGGCGTCGTCGAAGTAGGCCGGGACGGTGATCACGGCCTGGCTCACGGTGTCGCCCAGGTAGCTCTCGGCGTCCCGCTTGAGCTTCTGCAGGATCCGGGCACTGATCTCCTGGGCGGTGTAGCGCTTGCCGTCGATGTCGACCCCCCAGGAGCCCTCTCCCATGTGGCGCTTCACCGAGCGGATGGTGCGGTCCGGGTTCGTGATGGCCTGGCGCTTGGCCACCTCGCCGACCAGTACCTCGCCCGACTTGGAGAAGCCGACGACCGATGGGGTGGTCCGGGCCCCCTCGGCGTTGGGGATGACGGTCGGCTCGCCCGCCTCGAGGACGCTGACGACCGAGTTGGTGGTGCCGAGGTCGATGCCGACGGCCTTGGGCATGATGTGGTGCCTCCGATGCGCTGTAGACCCTATCTTCTGACGGTATGCAGTATAGCGAAATATGAGTCGCTTCCTGTCAAGTCCCGTGCCCACTCTATCCCTGCGCCTGCGGCGCCCCGGCCGAGGCCCCAACCCCGGCCTCCTCCGAGCGGCGGGGACCCCAACCCCGCCGCCGGCCGTGGCCGGGCCTGCGGCGCCCCGGCCGGGGCCCCAACCCCGGGCCGGCTCTCTGTAGCCTGGGCCGCCGTGGCCGCCCTCGTCCTGCTCCGCCACGGCCAGAGCACCTGGAACGCCGAGAAGCGCTTCACCGGCTGGACCGACGTCGGGCTCACCCCGGCCGGGGCGGACGAGGCCCGGCGGGCCGGGGCGGCGCTGGCCCGGGCCGTGGCGGGCGCCGGCGTGGTCCACACGTCGGTGCTGGTGAGGGCGATCGCCACCGCCGAGCTGGCCCTGGCCGAGGCCGGCCGCTCGTGGCTCCCGGTGCGGCGCCACTGGCGGCTCAACGAGCGGCACTACGGCGCTCTCCAGGGCGCCACCCACGCCGAGGTGGCGGCGCGCCACGACGCCGCCCAGGTGCAGGTGTGGCGGCGCAGCTACGACGTCAGGCCACCCCTCCTCGACCGCGACGACGAGCGCCACCCCCGATTCGACCCCCGCTACGCCGGGCTCGCCCCTGACCTGCTCCCGGCCGGCGAGTCCCTGGCCGACGTGGTCGCGCGGCTCCTCCCGTACTGGCACGACGCCATCGTCCCGGACCTCCGCCTCGGCCTCGGCGTGCTGGTGGTCGCCCACGGGAACAGCCTGCGCGCCCTCGTGAAGCACCTCGAGGCCATCCCCGACGACGCCATCCCCGGCCTCGAGATCCCGACCGGCGTGCCGATCGCGTACGAGCTCGACGGGGACCTGGCCGTGACGGCGAGGACCGAGCTGAGGTGAGCGCGGGTCCCGGTCATCGCTCTCTGGGCTCGCCTAGAGGGAGTTTCCGGGCTACGTGCTGGCTGGCGGCATATCCTCAGCTCAGAGGGGGCGCACTGGCCGTCGGCCCGTATGACCTCACGGGGGTGTGGTGTGGGGGTCGGTGGGATGATGGCGATGGCGAGTTGGTCGATGGAGTTGAACGGGTGCGAGGCGTTGTAGTTGTCGGCGGTTTCCCATGGAGTGGCCGGGTCGGCGAGCCTGGCG
>JBOGGR010000350.1:0-3893 GCA_050744025.1 Acidimicrobiales bacterium | reverse complement strand
TGCCGAGGCGGTCGGCCACCACGGCCGCCGTGCGGGCCTCCACGTCGACACGCCGTGCGTGGTCGGCCCTGGCGGCGACCTGGCCGAGGTCCTCGGCGCTCGCGTACGCGGCCCGAAGCGCCCCGGTCGCCGACGTCGGCTCTGTCCTCTGGAGCACCTGGGAGAGCACCTGCCTCGCGCTCTGGTCGCTCTCCAGCTCGTGGGGCTCGTCGGTGGGGCGGTTGCTCGTGGTCACATACGCCCGGTTGATGGCCCTGCCTCTCGTCATCGCCACGTACAGGTAGGCCCGGTCGTCTCCTGGGCTCACCAGGCAAAGGCTCTCGTCCACGCTGAGCCCCTGGGCGCCGTGTCCGGTGTAGGCGTAGGCGAGCTCGACGTGGGACCCCACGTAGTCCGCTGGCAAGCTGGCCTTGGCCCCCGTGCGCAGGTGGGTGACGTCGAGGGCCCCGTTCGGATGTCGGGCGGTCACGGTCCATCGGTCCCGGTTGCGCACGAACCCCGACGTCCCCCTCCGCCTCCCCGCTCCGCCGCTCGGGGGCCGGGTGGCGAGGCGGCGGTCGTTCCGCCTCGTCACCACCACCTCGCCTTTCCCGGCGACCGAGTGGTCGTGGAGGACCACGCCGTCTGCCTCGACCTCGCTGGCCGCCACCCGCTCGGCTCTGGCGCGCTCGGAGAGCGCCTGGGCCGAGTGGTTGTCGGCGGTCACCATCACGACGTCCTTGCCTTGACGGCGGCCGTCTCGCCAGTCCGAGAAGAGGGCGTCCTCCATGGCGGCCTTCGTGCCGCCTCTCACCCTGTCGTTCCTGAGGTAGGCGTCCAGAGCCGACTCGTCGCCCTTCCTGAGCCCCAAGGTGGCCTCTGGCTCCCATGGGGCCTCGAAGCGCCGGAGCGAGTGGAGCTCCGGGGTGCCAGACGCCTGGGCCACGAGCTCGAGGCCCCCTCCCGGGCCGACCGCCTTCAGCTGGCGGGGATCGCCGACGAGGCGCACCACCGCGCCGGCCTGCTGTGCCTGGGACACCACGTCGGCCAGCAGAGGCGTGGGGACCATGGAGGCCTCGTCGATCACCACCAGGTCGCCGGGGAGAAGCCCGTCGTCTTGTCGCCGGGCGGGGCCGAAGATGCGGTGGACGGTGTCGGCCGGATGGCCGGTCGCCTCTGCGAGCACGGCCGCTGCCGCCGCGGTCGGACTGGAGAGGATGACCCTGCCGCCCTGGGCCTCCCAGGCCAGGGCGAGCGCCCGGATGGCCGGGGTCTTGCCGGCGCCGGCCGGCCCCACCACCGCGTCGAGGCGCTTGCCAGACGACGCCAGGTGGGTGACCGCCAGCGCCTGGTCGGAGGCGAGGTCTGCGGTGTGGGGGGCGAGCTCGGCCGGGCCGAGGGCGACGCCAGCGTCCTCTGCGACCGCCTTCACCAGAGCGTCCTCTGCCGCGAGCATGGCTCTCGTCGTGAAGCGGGCCTCTCCCCTTCTCTCGAAGACGGAGGACCCGTCGGAGCGGCGAAGGGCCTCCGGGACCGGGGCCAGCTCGGGGGCGGCGACTGCCACCACCTCGGGGCTCTCCGCGACCGCCCGGGTGAGGGACGAGAGGGCCTCGGTGTCGGTGTCGGGGACGCCGAGGCGCCGGAGTGCCGACGCTGCCTCGGTGTGGAGGTCCCTCGCGGTGAAGGTCGCCCCGCCTGCCTCCAGGGCTCCTATCACCTGGCGTGTCGCACTCTCGGTCACCTCCAGGGGGGAGAGCGGGACGGGAGTGGGCGAGAGGAGGGAGGAGAAGAAGGCTGCCATTTCTCCTGAAGAGCTTCCGAGCACTGCGCTTGCTCGATCCAGCCACTCCGAGCGGCTCTGCGCCCAGTCGTGCTCGGTGGGAGCGGGGCGGTCCTCCAGGGTGGCCTGCTGGGCGAGGCGGGCCAGGGTGTTTCGGTCGGGCTGGCGGGCGTGCTTGTCGGCGTAGGAGCCGACGAGGGCCGCCAGGCGGGCCTCGATGGCGGCGCCCCTCGAGCTGAAGGCGTCGATCAGGGCCTTCTCCACGCCGGCGATCTCGGGGTGGGTGATGTCGGGGTTCCGGGCAGATGCCCGCTCCTCCCATCTGGCGCCGAGGCGGGCGGTGAGCTCGGACTGGAGCGCCCAGGTGTAGCGCTCCGATGCCGAGCGGGAGGCCCGGTAGATGGCACGGGAGTCGAGGCTTCGCCACTTGCCGTCGAGGGTTCTGACCATGTTGGCGAGCGCCACGTGCGTGTGGAGCTGGGGGTCGCCGGCCCGGGAGTACCAGTGCGGTCGGGGTCGAGCAGGGCCATGAAGGCCTGGAAGTCCTCCTCCTTGCCGGCGTGGGGCGTGGCGGGCCTCGTCCACCACCAGGTCCCACTCCGTGCGGGCCAGGCGCTCCACCAGGTCGTCGTTGCGGGCCAGGTGGTCGAGCCGGGCGATGAGGAGGTCCTGCTCGGAGAGGGGGTCGGCCGACTTGGTGGCCTCGATCATGTCCCGGGTGAGGATGGCGAAGGAGAGGCCGAAGCGGTCGGCCATCTCGTCCTGCCACTGGGCCACCAGCCCACCGGGGGCCACCACCAGGCAGCGCCGGACGTCGCCCCGGAGCAGGAGCTAGACGGCCTGATCTGGTGGGGCAGGGGGTCGAGGAGGCTCAGGTGGACGGCCAGCCGAGGGTCGAACAGGTAGCCGAGGCGGATGCGGCGGGCCTCGGCGGCCAGGCGGAACAGGGCCCCGTCGGCGTCCAAGGCCCACCTGGCGCCCTGGGGGTCCACGTCCAGGCCGTCTTCTTCGGACCGGTAGACGAGCCGGTGGTCCACCTCGCCGGCGGGGAGTGGAAGGTGAGGGTGACACACGTGCTGCCGGGCCACTCGACGGCTACTGCGGTCACCGGCTCACCCGGGACCACGCCACGCACCAGGGCACCAGGAGTCACGTCCTCCAATCGAGCCGGCACGCACGAACGGTAGCCGCGAGGTGTGGTTCGCCCGATGGCCGCCCCTTGCGTAGCCAGCCCGAACATCCTCGACTTCCTCCGCGTTCAGGGACGATGCCCCCGAGCTGGCGGGCATAACAAGAGCGTGCCAGCGTTCTCCTCGATCACCGGCGGAAGTGGGGGACGACCTGGTCGGCGAACAGCTCCTGGGCCTTGATGGCCTGCCAGTGAGCCGCCCCGCCGGCGTTCACCGTGATGTCGACCTCTGTCAGTCCCTCGCAGAGGTCGCGGACCGCCTCGATGCGCTCGATCACGTCCTCGGGAGTCCCCACCCAGACCACGTCGCCGGCGATCATCTCGTCGTACGGGGTGGCCGCCAGCTTCTCCATGATCCCCGAGGAGTAGAAGCTGTAGCCGGCTGCGTCGAGGTCTGCGGCCGGGGCCATCTCGCCCCCCATGAGGAGAGGGGACGCGTTCCCGGTGAGGAACCCCCGCATCCACCGCTCGGCCTCCCGCCTGGCGGTCCGGCGGTCCTCGTCCAGGTAGCAGGCATGGATGAACACGATGTCCGGCTCCTGGCCGTGCGCCGCGCAGGTCTCGCGGTAGATGTCGAGCTGGCGGCGCAGGGCCTCGTAGGGGAGGAGCGGCGGGACGGCCACGGCCCAGCCCCGCTCCCCGGCCAGCTCGTACGTGCGGTCGCTGGTGCCCCCGAGGAAGACCCTGAAACGGCGCCCCGCAGGCGGGCGCGGCACGATGTGGGAATCACGGACCTGATAATGGCGACCGTCGTAGGAGAAGCGCTCCTGCTCCAGGGCCAGCATGACGACCTCCAGGCCCTCCTCGTAGATCGCCCGGGTCTCGGCGATGGGGATGCCCGCCTTGGGAGGCAGCCACCCGTGCCCCCGCACGAGCCCGAACTCGTAGCGGCCCCCGACCATGAGGTCGAACTGGGCGATCTGGGAGGCGAGCACGGTCGGGTTG